>JAOAAR010000414.1 GCA_026418755.1 Planctomycetota bacterium | reverse complement strand
GAGCATAGATGACCCAGATGAGGTAGCCGCCAGCACCAGTGACTTCAAAGACCAAAGAGACATCACGAAGACTGCTAATGTTCTTCATCATTGGAACATCGCGGATAGGTGTCCCTCGGTAATCCTTCTCGATGATTGAGTATATATCTCTGATGAAACCCAGATACGCAGGAAGGTCAACCTGTTTGTATCCGAGATTGACCCAGTCTATGCCGTATCTTTTGCCGTATTTCTTGGCTGCTTCCTCCGCCAATGCTTGTGTCATAAGAGGACCTTCTGGAAGGTAGAATGAGAGAATGAGAAAACGGACATTCTTGCGGAACATATGCTCGATTATAGCGGCGGTTTGAGGCTCGTTTTCCGCTTTAACAGACGGAGACCAGTCCATCGCAAGGAGGACGAACTGCTCTTTCCCTGTCTTGTTCTGTTCAGCAATCTGTTCTATTTTATCGTAGAGGTTCTGAACAGGGGGGCTTATCTCCATCGCTACCGGGATGGAGACAAAGAAAGGAACAGAGCATAAAGCGAAGACGATGAGATAAATTATGCGCCTATCAATCCCTTGCAGAATCTCATACCAGGAGAGTTTTTCTTTCTTTACAGTCTCATCAGCCATCTATCAAACTCCTTATAATTTTCATAATCTTCTCTCGAAGAAAGAGCCTCGTTCGAGGCTGAGCCAGATGCGCAGAGAGAGTGCCATACTACCGATGAGTGCGCCGAAAAGGATTCCCCTTTGAGCAGCGCCGTTCCAAACAGCCATCAACCACTCACGGATTGTGTCGAACCTGAGAGCACTTAGCCACCACAGTTGTGGGTCCGCTTCAAATTCTTTCAACCAGAGTGTCCCTTTCTGCCCAAGCGGAATCTGCCCCAGCATAACAATCAGAGCGGCTAACATCATAATCGCAGCCTCTCCGCTTTTGATTCTGAATG
>JAOAAR010000042.1 GCA_026418755.1 Planctomycetota bacterium | reverse complement strand
CCCTCAACCTTCAGACTGTCCACAAAGTCACCGTCATCGTTTAAAACCACAACTCGTCTGTTGGTGTTGTCCGCTATGTAAATCTTCGCTCCGTCAGTTGCCGTCGGGATAATCCCGAAGTTGTACTGCGCCGCCGGCGGCTTGAAATGTGGTGAGAGTTCTACATTCCTTACCGTCTTCGTTGAAATATCTATTGAGCGCAGAATATCACCATCTACAAAAAGAAGATTCCCTCTTAAGAATGTGAAAGTGACAGGAGAGAACGCCGCTTGTTCTCCACTCACTACTTGAACTTCTCCGTTTCTCCGCCACAGCGATATGTTCTTGAAATCGTTGAGAAAAAGCCTTCCATTAGGGTCAAACTGAATACAGGAAAGTCTCGGCGAAAGCCCTAAAAGTGGAGTAAGAGCAAGTGACCGTCCCGCGCGGACTGTATCAACCCTCAAAGAGGGATCAAACAGAACCAGTTTCTTCTTTGCCTTTTCAACCTCTTCCGTTATGAATTTTTTCACCCACTGCTCGGTCCTCATACTTGAAGCACCCTTTGCCAGCCGCTCTTTGAACATCGCAAGTTTAACTACCCCTGAAGCAGCGGAGACAGAACGGAACTCACTTCTGTATTTCGCAAACCACTCTAATAGTTCCTCATAATTCAATCGAGCAAAAGAAGCAGTCGACTTCTGAAGCAAAGAGACAAGGAAGATTGCAGCACTCTCCTGCTCCCGTTTCACCATCGGGTCATTCTCGATGAAAGATGCTACAACCGAATCAGCGAAGTCGTGTGCAATCCGTTCCTCTACTTCCGGATGCGCCGCATCATAAACTTTGTAAAAAATGCGCAGAAAACTGCCTGCCTCAACAAGTAACCCATAGTTCAGAATAAAGGTAACCACCTTCTCATCGTACGCAACCTTTTCCGTTAACCCTAACTCTCCTGCCCATCTCTCAAAAGATGCATTTCTGGAAAGCGGGTGAACGAACGCATTGATGTCGGCGTTATATACCGGCAGGATAACCCCTCTCGATGTAAAGTATGAGGGCGGAATCTCTATTATCGCTCCATACTTCGTTATGTGGCTCAAAAGAAACTCTTGCATCCTCTCGGAGACCATCCCCGACATTACCGTTAACCGTGTAGTGTCCAGCGAAGGTTTTGTCCCTCCGTCAACAGATGGTTCCCCTTTGCATCCCGTCAACCCAAAAAGAAGAACCACGAACCCAAAAATCTTCTGCATATCATCATTCCCTTAAAGGATTACTCACAAATGATAAACCTTTGCCACACAACTGTCAATATATCGCTTCTTCGAAGCGGGTTATCTGTCTGCAAAAAAGTTAAGAAGTAACGCTTCTGCTTGAAAATCGCTGTTTGGACGGTTTTCATTTGCTTCTTTCGAGGTTTCTGCTATCTTGAAATTTGAGCGCTTTTTGAGGGAAGAACAGGACTGTCTGATTTATGAGAGCAAGTTCGTCCATCGACTCTCGCTCCTTTGATGTTCCCTCTACAGAGGGAATCAAATATGCTGGCTCAAAATTGAGGCTGATACCATATATTCTCCATCTGGCAGAACCTCTCGGCGCTAAGTCAGTCCTCGACGCTTTCGCCGGAACCACAAGAGTCTCCCAGGCATTCGCAAAACGAGGCTACAAGGTAATCTGCAACGACATCGCCGTCTGGTCCGAAGTTTTTGGCACCTGCTACCTCCTGAACAAAAAGAGACCAGAAGAGTATCAACCTCTTATTGAACATCTTAACAGTTTGCCTCCAACAGACGGCTGGTTCACCAAACATTACGGAGGAGAACCCAATAACGGCTGCTCCATCCAGCGCGATGGTCTCAAAAAACCATGGCAGATTCATAACACCAGAAAACTCGATTCAATACGACAAGAAATTGAGAATCTTCCCCTTTCACAGGTTGAAAAAGCGGTTGCTCTAACAAGCCTCATTCTCGCTCTCGACCAGGTGGACAATACTCTCGGCCACTTCGCATCATACCTTAAAAACTGGTCTTCTCGCTCCTACCACCCTCTCGTCCTCAAAGTGCCCAAACTCTTCATCTCTTCAGAGAAACACGAAGTGCACCGCAAAGACATTTTTGACCTCCTCCCCCAAGTCTCTACAGACCTCGCATATCTCGACCCTCCATATGGCTCAAACAACAAAAAAATGCCCCCTTCAAGGGTTCGCTATGCTTCCTACTACCATCTCTGGACGACCATCTGCCTCTACGACAATCCCCCTCTGTTCGGAAAAGCGATGCGCCGTAAAGATTCTTCTGATAAATCCTCCGCTTCTTTGTTCGAAGAGTTCCGTAAAAATGAGAAAGGTAGATTCATCGCTGTTGAAACGATTGAGCGACTCGTCAAAGAAGTGAACGCTCGATGGGTAATCCTCTCGTACAGTTCGGGAGGCAGAGCCACTGCGGAAGAATTGAACGAGGTCTTAAAAGGCAGCGGCACCTTACTGGATGTCCTTGAACTGCGTTACAGAAAAAATGTGATGGCAGAGATGAGATGGACAAATGAGTGGGTGAACGATTCCGAAGAGCCAAACCGCGAGTTTCTTTTCCTCATAGAGAAATAATAAATAGTGGTGTGCTACTTGAGCCATCTTCTCTCCTTCCTCCTTCTGCACAGAACTGATGATTTGCTGTCTTCTTCACAAGTTCATTCGGGCGAGTTCGGCGACTGTCAGACCAATCTCTGGATGGCGCAAAAATGGTGCAATCTCGCATAAAGGATGCAGCACAAACCGCCTCAAACACATCCTCGGATGCGGCACCTCCAACACATTCCTTTTCAAAACCGCCTTTCCGTAAAGCAGTATGTCCACATCAATACTCCGTGGACACCATCTTCTCTTCCTCTTCCGTCCAAGACGCTTTTCAACCGCCTGCGAATACTTGAGAAGTTTATATGGCGGAATGTGTGTCCGCAGCAAAATGCAGGCGTTCAAAAAATATGGTTGTTTCTTTCGACTTCCTACAGGGGCTGTCTCATAAATTCTTGAACAGGCAAGCAGTTTTGTCATCGGAATAGATGAAAGCATCTTGATGGCACAAACGATATTTTTGGAACGGTTGCCGAGATTAGAACCGAGAGAGAGAGCCACTGTCACCTTCATTTTTTACCCTGTTCTCCGAGAGAAGGCTCTCCTGCCTCGGCTTTTCTTCCCTTCACCAAATCTACTAAATAGATAACAGGACCGTAGGCGACATAGACGACGAAGCCAACCGCCAGGGCAACTTCACACACCAGCGCTGCAAGACTCCCAACAAAAACCAAATATGCCAGGTAGTCGAATGTCCTTTTACCGCGCAAAAACCGATTTAGGAGATGTGCATAGTGAATACGACTTGAAACCATCAAAAACGCAAGGATTATCATCAGAAGAGGCAACCCGTTTCGTATCCCTGAAGTCACGCTATTTACTACCGATTCGCCTAATGCATTCCTTAAATACTGTGAGAAATCGCTCTTTTGGGGGTTCGACAAGAACCCGTGCAGAATCACCAGGGAAGCCACAAGTCCGCCTGCTCCGGGGCTTGGCAACCCTTTGAACCGCATATGATGTTCTACATCCGGCTTGTTCTCCACATTAAACCGCGCCAACCTCAATATGGCGCCCATCACATACAAAAGACTGAAGAACCACGCCACCTGCGCCCAGAACATCTCAGTTTTCCCTGTTGCGAGGAATTTGGAGTTCCAGACCACTACGGTTACAGCAGGCGCTACACCAAAGGAGATGGCGTCCGAAAGAGAATCCAACTGCGCTCCGAAATCGCTCGACGCGCGAGTCAGACGCGCAAGCCCCCCATCAAAAGCGTCAAACAACATTGCTGCCAGAATCAACCACGCCGCCGTCACAAGACAATTCTCATCGTTGCTCATCAAATACGCCGACACCTTGACAATCGCAGAGAAACCACAAGCACCATTCCCTAGAGTAAAAAGCGACGGAAGAACCGCCATCTTCCTCATTTTGCAAACTCCCCAATAATACTCTCACCTGCCCGTACCCGCTCTCCTACCTTTACTTTTGTCTTAAACTTCGCTCCAATCGGAACATAAACTTCTAACCGCGAACCATATTTTATCATACCGAATCTCTCACCTCTCTGCAACTTCTTACCAGGCTGTACACCACACACTATCTTACGCGCAACAACCCCTGCGACCTGCTTCACAACAATCTCTCCGAAATCAGTCTTCAGAACCATCTCTGAGGATTCGTTGCGTTGTGATGAATCCGCACTACCTGCATTCAGAAACTCCCCCTCTTTGTGCTCCACTTTAACCACCTCTCCGTTCATTGGCGAACGATTAACATGAACATTGAAGAGCGACATAAACACGGCAATTTTCGTCCCCTTTCCGATGAACCGATTCTCGCTCTCGCACACCTCAACCACCTTGCCATCTGCTGGAGACACCATCTTCTCTTCCCCTTCCGGCGGTATTCTCTCAGGGTCACGGAAAAACCGTAGTCCTACATATGCCAAAAGGAGAACCAACCCGGCAGGCAGCAATCCGTAAAAACATTTTTGATAAAGCGCACTGAAAACAATCGCAGACAACGAAGAACAAGAGATTATAACTACAAATTTCACTTCTCTTGCACCATACCTGGTGAACATTAATCCTTCCTTCCTTTGTTATCTTTCCTTAGATGCTTTTTGCGAAACAGACCCATTCGATTCTCTCTTTTTAATTTTCCCTTCCTTTCGAGTACTTTCAGTAAACAACTTGCTCTATGATACTACGAGACAACCAGTCTGTCAACTGCTACTTTTCCTGCCTGTCTTCGAGTTCGAGGGGAGAACCCTAAAAAAGAGGCCTCTTATCCTCAACGATTCTTCAACAAGGGGATTCTTTCTTTTGACAAACCGAGCCTTTTCCTCTAAAACTTCTTATGATAGTAAGAAGGAGGTTTCTGATGGGTGTGCCGTGGCTCAATCTGGGACAGAATTTCAGAGTCCTCGCTCGGAAAAACCCTGACCGCCTCGCATTCAAAGACCCTTTTCAATCGTACACTTTTGGTGATTATAACAGACGGGTTAACAAAGTCTCTAACGCGCTTCTCCGACTCGGACTCAAAAAAGGCGACAAAATCTCCTGCGTTATGGACAATATCATCGAGATAGTTGACCTCTATCTTGCGACCGCAAAGACAGGAATAGTATTAAACCCTGTCAATTTCCGTCTCTCATCGAGAGAGATTGAATACATCGTCAATCACTGCGATTCAAAAGCGCTTTTTGTGCAGCAAGATTTCATCAGCGAAGTTGAAGCGATTCGCAAAAGCCTCCCTAATGTCAAGTACTTTGTCTGCACGGCGAAAGAATCCGTCAAAGATTACTTGCGCTATGACGACCTTCTTTCCTCTTCCTCCGAAGCCGAGCCGAACATCTCCGTTGAGCCAGAAGATGTCTGGGTCATTCTCTACACCTCAGGCACTACAGGAAAACCAAAGGGTGTAGTGCGCACTCACGAATCCTACACCGCATTCTATCTTATTAACGCCATAGACTTCGACTACCGCGAGGACGATATCTGCCTCACCGTTATGCCTCTATGCCATGTCAACTCGACCTTCTTCTCTTTTGCCTTTACCTATATTGGCGCGACTGTTTGCCTTACTTCTGCCCGCAAGTTCGACCCTCTCAAAATATTCGAACTCATAGACAGAGAAAAAATCACATTCATTTCTCTTATTCCAACCCATTACAACTTGATGTTGGCGGTGCCTGAAGAGGAAAGAAAAAAATATGACTTGAGGAGCATCCGTCAACTCCTCTGCTCCTCAGCACCAGTTCGCAGAACCACAAAATTGGGTATAATGGAACTCTTCAAAGGGGTCAGACTCTACGAGGGCTACGGCTCGACAGAAGCAGGAATCGTGACTGTCTTAAAACCTGACGAGCAATTGAATAAATTGGGCTCAATAGGGAGAGAATCGCTCGGCACGGATTTCGTCAAACTCCTCGACGAAAAAGGCAACGAAGTCCCCGTCGGAGAAGTCGGCGAGATTTTCTCCCGCGGTCCGATGCTTTTCAAAGAATATTATAAGATGCCCGAGAAAACCGCTGCATCGTTTAAGAACGGCTGGTTCTCCGCTGGCGATATGGGAAGGAAAGACGAGGACGGATATTTCTACATCGTTGACAGAAAAGATAATATGATAATCACAGGGGGAGAACATGTTTATCCTTCCGAAGTTGAGGAAGTCATCTGTCAACATCCGGCGGTGATGGATTGCGCAGTTATAGGAGTTCCTGACGAGAAGTGGGGGGAAGCGGTTAAGGCGGTTGTCGTCCTGAAAGACGGGGCGAAAGCGACGGAACAGGAACTCATCGAACATTGTCGCGGCAAAATGGCTGCCTTCAAGCGTCCAAAAAGTGTTGATTTTATTAAGTCTGAAGAGATGCCGCGGACGCCGACAGGTAAAATCCTTCACCGCATCTTACGCTCTCGCTACCAGAAAGAACCTTAAAAAGCAGAAGGTTTGTTGGAATGCGGAAAAGATGAACTATGAGTTGCAGCAGGTTTTTCCTCTCAGAGTCCTATGACCGTTGCCTTTCAAGTGTAGTAAATCTATAGTTAATGTGCCTGTATAAAGCAAGGTACCTGCCTGAAACGAAGCCTACTCAACTCTGCCTTAACTCGACTAATTTCAGTAAATGAGTTAAGGGTGCTTGGCTTAAAACCGGGGCTATGCGTTTGCGGCGTCTTCGACCAAATATCAGAATGTTTATTAAAAAGCCCTGTTTATTTGTTATAATCGTTTTAACCATTTCCGCAGGATGAGACAATGAACGATTCTTTGACGACCGAAGTTGCGGGAGTGAGGTTGAAAAACCCGTTTATAGCGGCATCTGGAACCGCCGGCTATATCCACGATGCACCTCAGATTCTCTCTCTCCCTTCCTTCGGAGGCGCAGTCACAAAAACCCTCACTCTTTTACCGAAAGAAGGGAATCCTCAGCCGCGTGTCTGGGAGACCGCTTCCGGCATCCTAAATTCCATAGGACTTGAAAACTGCGGTGTCGATTCTTTTGTAAAAGAGCATCTGCCTCGTTTGAGAATTACAGCCGATTTAGTCGTCTTTGTCAGTGTAGGAGGAGAAGACCCGAACCAGTTATGCACGGTGCTCGAACGATTGGCCCCTTATACTCAACATTTCGACTCTCTCGAACTGAACCTCTCATGTCCGAACATAAAGAGCAAGAGTATGATTTCCCAATCACCCTCTCGAACAGAAAGAGTCGTGCAACTTGCGAAGTCCATTCTTCCTAAGACGCCAATCTTTGTGAAATTGACTCCCCGTGTGAGCGACATTCTCAAAATTTCGGAAGCAGCGTTGGAGGCAGGCGCAAACGGTCTCGTCCTGACTAATACGCATCCTGCCTTAGCGCTTGACAGGAGGACTCTTAAACCAGCATTGGGCGGAGTCTTCGGCGGACTTTCAGGAGCCGCTGTGAAACCACTTACCCTTTTTACCGTCTTCACAGTCTATCAAGCACTCAGATGCCCTATTATCGCATCAGGCGGAGTCTGCGACGAAAGCGACGCCATCGAAGCGTTGGCGGCAGGAGCGGCCGCAGTCCAACTCGGCACCGCAAATCTTGTCAACCCAGGAGCCATTGATGAACTGGTCGAGAACTTGAAGAGAAATCTCGCTCAGAGAGGTTTCTCTTCGCTCAAAGAACTCGTGGGTTTCGCACATCAGCCGTAAGGAGAAGCATCTATGGCTAAGTTTGAAGTCGTTCCAGCAGAAGGGAAACTTCTGAAGAAGTTTCTGCGTTTACCATGGAAAATCTATGCAAAGGACGCAAACTGGGTGCCTCCCCTTTTAGGGACTCTCAAACCCTTCTTTACAGGAGTTCATCCGTTTCTTCAACACGGCGAGATTCTGCCGTATGTTGCCCTGAACCAGCGGGGCGTCTGTGTCGGACGAATCGCCGCCGTAATAAACCAGAATCATACCCGCATCCACAACGACAGGACAGGTTTCTTTGGTTTCTTCGAGTGCGTAGACGATGCGGAAGTTGCCGGCGCCCTGCTTGCGCAGGCAGCAGAGGCTGTCAGAAAACGGGGCTGTCTCTCTATCATCGGACCTTCCAGCCCGACAACCAACGACGAATGCGCTATGTTGGTTGACGGCTTCGATTCACCTCCGACATTTATGATGCCTTATAACCCCCCATATTATTCGCGCCTCCTTGAAGCATCAGGCTTTGCTAAGGTAAAAGATATCGTCTCATACATTATTTACGATACGACACAACTTCCGCCGAAACTCTTTAAGGTCGCCGAAATGGCGAGGAAGAAAGCCGAACTGACGATTCGCCCTGTTAAAATGAGCAGACTTCAGGAGGAACTGTTGAAAGTGAAAGAGATTTATAACGCTGCCTGGGAGAAAAACTGGGGATTTGTCCCGATGACAGAAGCAGAAATTGATTATATGGCTAAAGAGTTGAAAAAAATTTTGCGCCCTGAACTTGTCCTAATTGCGGAAGGACAAAGCGAACCTGCCGGATTCTCTCTTACAGTGCCTGACATCTATCAGGCGCTCATCTATGTCCGCTCCGGCAAACTCTTCCCATTTGGGTTCCTCAAGTTCCTTCTCAATCAGAAAAAGATTCGACGAGTTCGGGTTATGGCGATGGGAGTAAAAGAGAGATTCCGTGTGCGCGGTATTGACGCTGTCTTCTATGCGGAAACATTCCAGCGCGGCAAAGAATTGGGCTACAAAGAAGGAGAACTCGGCTGGGTCCTCGAGGACAACCTGATTATGCGTCAAACAATCGAATCCATCGGCGGTAGACTATTCAAAACCTATCGATTCTATATCAAGAGCCTTTGACTTTAAGTAAAGAGAAGAACTTCGGTTTAAATTTTTATTGTTTCATCCAGAACGGGAATAACCTGTTTCGATTCCACAAAAATCCTACCAAAATGGTAGGATTTAAAGTAAATTACGGGTGAAGGCAGAGACTATGGTATCAAGTCTATCATTCCCAGGATTGAGTATGTAGGTAAAGTAAATTGCAGGTGAAGACTGAGACTCTCTTAAAGTTTTGATTCTCTCTTCGGAAGGAGTATAATTTGTGGAGAGTTTTTGGTTAAGGAGGAGGGTATGAGTAGAAAGATTCTTTTTCTTCTTCTTGTTTTTTGCGTAACGGCGGTGGGTTGTGGGAGCAAGAGTAAGAAGAGTGGTTCAGCCACATCTGGAGGAGATATTACAATCTCTCCTGCTACTTTGAAGGTGGCTATGCCGGGAGTCAATTACACTCAACAGTTGACCGCTACAGGTGGGACAGCCCCTTATACATGGTCTGCTGAAGGGGTGTTGCCGGGAACGGTTTCTCTTAACTCTGCTACGGGGTTGTTGTCGGGGGTTCCGACTTCTGCTGGTTCTTATAGTTTCAAGGTGACGGTTAAAGATTCGTCCAGTCCGCAGTTGCAGGGTTGGCGGAGGTATGAGTTAATTGTAACGGACGGAAGCATTGGCTGGGGGCGTGTTAGCGGCAATCCTGTTCTGGACAAAGGGGCGAGTGGCTGGGACAGCGGCTCGATTGGTATGCCTTGCGTGATAAAGGAATCTGCGACTTCTTATAAAATGTGGTATACAGGGACAAACACGGCTCCGAGCAGTTACTTCGACTTTTTAAACGCCGAGACTGCAATAGGACTGGCGACCAGTTCTGATGGAGTAAACTGGACGAAAAATAGTGGGAATCCTGTTCTTGCTAAAAACAGCAATACGAGTGCTCCTGACAGTGCAGCCGTGGGGATGGCATCAGTGATAAAGGATGGCTCGGTATATAAGATGTGGTATACGGGGTGTAAGAAAGAGAGCGTAATGGGATTCAACTATGTTGTTCCGAACATATGTTATGCGACGAGCAATGATGGGATAAACTGGACGCGCTACCAGAGTAATCCGCTTATTGCTGGGAGTGTAACTTACACGGTTGTTTCTATACTGCCGCCTGCGGTTGATGTGGTGGCAAAGGTCTACACTGCGCCTTGGGTTATTTACGATAGTAGCGCATCTCTTTACAAGATGTGGTTCACATATGCTTATGTCTCGGGGCGTGTGGCAAGTACGGCTGATATGGAGAAACTGATGAAGAGCGTGGTTCCGAGTATTGGTTATGCGACAAGTCCGGACGGGGTGAAC
>JAOAAR010000413.1 GCA_026418755.1 Planctomycetota bacterium | reverse complement strand
TAGAATTTATTGCTGAGGGAATAACAGAGTTATTCGATGTTTTACGGGACACTACACCGCCACAGTTGGTTTCTTATGCGCCTTCAGAGGGTTGGGAGACAATCTCGGTCTATACAGATTTGCGCTGGGAATTTTCAGAGCCGCTTGACCCTAAGACTGTCAATTCGGAGACTGTGCGTGTGTGGTATTACGATGCGGAGAGCGGAGTATGGATACGGATTGAGGGAGAGTTGAGATTGGAGGACGATGGAAGGACGATTGTATTTGTGCCGAGTGAGCCGTTGCCACTTGGAGCGACTGTGAAATGGGAGTTAAGCGGTTTAAGTGATTTGTTAGGCAACATAATAACCGAGGTGATTATTGGGCAGTTTATATCGAATACAGATGTTATTGCTTGGGTAGATCCTAACCCACCACATAAAGGGACAGAAAATGCAAAATACGATCCTTCTAACAAAAGAAATCAAAAGAACTGGGTTGTTTCTCCGCAGATGAACGAGCTAAAGCTAAACGCCCACCTGAAGCCTCAATTGAAAGGAGATGAGGAAGCAACTTGCAAGTGGGAGAACGAGAAGGGAAAAGAAGACCTTGAGTTTAAAGCCTATAAGGGTGGTAGAGATTGGGCGAAAAGTTATACTCAGCAGGGAAATCAGCAAGCCTTTTCTCAGGGAGTTTGTAAGGACAAAAAAACGGCGACCACCGTTTCAGAGGTATTTATCAGAGTGAAACCACGAAACGCTGTTCTTTCGGCAGGAAAATTTATTGGGAAAATGACATTCACGAAAGGGGGTCAGAGTGCAGTTGAGACTTTCAATATCTACTCTATGGAAACAGAGATTGTCGTTATCAAGGCAGAAGAGGTAAGTTTCAACACATACAATCTGGAGTTGGAGGTTCTCGCAAAAGAAGGGACGGTTCCTGACAGAGGAAAGATGGTTGATTGTAGATG
>JAOAAR010000412.1 GCA_026418755.1 Planctomycetota bacterium | reverse complement strand
TCGGCAGCGTCAGATGTGTATAAGAGACAGCCAATAATCATCCCTTCCAGAACACTATGCGGGTTGCCTTCCAACAAACTTCTGTTCATATACGCCCCGGGGTCACCTTCATCGGCGTTGCATATGACATAACGAATCCCATCAGCAGAAGGTGCATTACGGCATTCCTCCCATTTACGCCCTGTGGGAAAACCGCCACCACCTCTGCCCCGCAATCCGCTCTTCTTCACCTCTTCAATCACTTCCTCTGGTTTCCATTTGAACAGAACTTCCGCAAGCGCTGAATATCCGCCTAACGCTATGTAGTCTTCTATTCGATGCGGGTTCACGAATCTGTTGTTCCCAGAGATCAACCTCATCTGCCTCTTATAAAACGGATTCTCCTTCTCGGTCTTAACAACCTTCCCCCCTTCCTTATAAAGCAATCTCTCAATGACCTCACCCTTTTTTACGGTCTTCTCCACAATCTCCTTCACATCATCAGGTTTTACTTTCTGATAAAGGATGCCCTCCGGCTCGATAATGACGATTGGCTCGATCTCACAAAAACCGATGCATCCTACCTCTGCTAATAAAGAATCATCCTTCTTAAGCGTCTCTCTCAAAGCATTTGTAACAGCATCGCTATCCTGCAACTTACAACAGGTCGCCTGCGTTGTCACCACAACCCGTCTTTTCAATTTTCCTCTCTCCGTAACAAGTCTCTTTCTTAACCGTTCCAACTCTTCCGGCGAGCCAAGATGTCTTCGCTTCACACCCTCTTCCGCTACTGTTCTCTCTTTCTCTTCTTCAACCACAATCTCCTCTTTTCTGTGCGCTTCCAAAATCTCTTTCACCTTACCTGTCGTCATCTGTCCGTAGTATTTACCATCAACCACCATCACAGGACCTGTCTCTTATACACATCT
>JAOAAR010000411.1 GCA_026418755.1 Planctomycetota bacterium | reverse complement strand
GTATAAGAGACAGGGTTTTACCCGCACCCTGCAATCCTACCATCATAATGACACTTATTCCGTCTGTCTTCAGCGATAACCCCTGATATTCAGGTCCCATCAGCCGCACCAGTTCATCATACACAATTTTTACTATCTGCTGTTCAGGCTTGACAGAGCGCACAATCTCTTGTCCTATCGCCTTCTGTTTGACCGATTCGATGAAATCTTTGACGACTCGAAAGTTCACATCAGCAGCAAGAAGCGCTTGCCTCACTTCACGCAACCCTTCATCAATGTTGCGTTCTGTAAGAACCCCCTTGCCTGTCAACTTCCGAAAAGCTCGCCCTAATGCCTCGGTCAAACTCTCAAACACGCAAAACTCCTAAATATTTCATCCCAAAATAATATCGCCTGACTTCCTCTCGTGCAAACAAAAATCCTGTCTGAATTGGAAAGGAATGGTTTGAAATCAGACCGATTCAAATGTATCATTCCCTTTGAGAATATCGGAGACATAAGCGTTGAAAACTCTCTTCCTTCCGCTTTTCAGCGAAACAGAGCCATCGGAGACGGTTCTTCTCAAACAGACGCCTGTGGTCATTCATCTGGCAATGCTCTTGTTTCTTACGGTTCTTGTTCCCTTCACAACCTTCAGCGAGATGTTTAACCCTCCTACTGCTTTAAAAAATCTCGTAATTGTCACCGTATCTTTCCTTCTCTTCATAGTGTCGATCCTTACTCGCAACCTTCATACACCCTGGCATTCCATCTACGGGGTTGTGTCTGGATTCGGCTTTGCCGCCACGACTACACTTGCTCTTGTCTTCCGCGACTGCGTCCTCTCCCTTCCTTTACTCGAACTCCTCTCCCTGTCGCTTCTCTTTTACTCAGTGATACGCCTCTCTGCACGCCGAGCAGCCGTAAGTTACGCTATCTTCTTGATTCTTCTCCTCGGCGCCACAACATCATCAGTAGCCACCATCGTTGACGC
>JAOAAR010000410.1 GCA_026418755.1 Planctomycetota bacterium | reverse complement strand
ACAGAAGTGAGGCCAAGCTTTTTAAAAGAAGCCTCAAATCTGACAACGGTCAGCCTTTTATTGAACTTTCATTTATATCTCCTGTTGTGGGGGGGAGTTGTAGATTTGAACCGAGTTGTTCTGAGTATGCGATGGAGGCGATTCGGAGGAAGGGGGCGGTGAGAGGAGTTGTGCTGGCGCTTTGGCGTATTTTGAGGTGTAATCCTTTTTCGGAAGGTGGATACGACCCTATTGAATAAGGAGGGCTGGTTTATGAGGAGGTTGGTGTGTTTGTTTCTTTCTCTGTTGTTAGCGTTTGTTCTTTTTGCGGACGATGTGGCGGAACTGGAGAAGAAGTTTGTTGCTCTTGCAAAGGAGGCTTCGGCGAAGACGGTAGGAATCAAATCGTTTGTGGAGAGTATGGGGCGCTACGGGATGGGTTCGGGAGCGCTCATTTCATCTGATGGGTTCATACTCACCTGTGACCATGTTGTGCCTGACAAAGATGATATTGAGGTATTGCTTCCAGATGGGCGTAGGTTTTCTGCGAGGCGGGTTGCCACTTGTGCGAAGAATGATTTTGCCTTGCTCAAGATTGATGCGAAGGAATTGCCGTATTTTGAGTTGGGGGATTCGAATAGTTTGAAGGTGAATGACTGGGTTGTCGCATTGGGGCATCCTGGGGGTTTACGCGATGATAATCAGCCGACATTTGCGGTCGGCAGGGTTACGGGTATGAACAAAAAACTGTTAGCGATGCTTCAGAAGTATTACCCTGACGCTATTCAGACGGACATACCCATATCGCCTGGTAATTCTGGTGGTCCTCTTGTGAATCTGGAGGGTAAACTGGTTGGAATCAACGGTGCTGCTATGCCGATTGAGACCCGTTCCTATGCTACTCCCATCAACAGAATCAAGGGCGTTCTTGACCAGATGAAGGAAGGCAAGGATGTTGAAGGAGAGTTTCCGAAGAACATTATGGAAGTGATTAGTGAGATGT
>JAOAAR010000409.1 GCA_026418755.1 Planctomycetota bacterium | reverse complement strand
GGGCTTCCTTCAAACCTCGCATCCGCCTAATAGCATCACTCAAAACCTTCTCCGCTTCTTCCAACTTCCCCTTGTTCAAAAGAATGTTGCCTTTTAAGGTGAGCATTTCTGCGAGAAGTTGCGGCGATACATCAGGGTATCTTAACACGGAAACCGTGTGCGAGCGATACGAAAGCGCTTGCTCCACATCCTTCAACGCTGATTCATTCTCTCCTTGCCGCAAATAAGCAAGAGCCCGCAGATAATACGCCTTTATGTAGAACGGGTCTGAACACCGTTCCGCCACAGGCAACTTTTCCTTCATCTCAATCGCTTTTGTGTATGCCTTGATTGCTTCATCCACTTTCTCTTTCATCATCTGAACATCTCCCTCCGTTATATAAGCGCGCATACTGAACGGTATGATAGTAGCCGCCTTTTTTATATCTTCCAAGGCAGCGTCAAACTGCTTCAACTGCGCAAGTCTTGCTCCTCGCTCACAATAAGAAACATAAAGCCGATACCCTAAAGGCGCATTTTTGATTGCCTCTGTATACTGCTTCACTTCGGCATCTTCTGCTGGGGGAACAATCTCGGTTTGAGGATAGGTCTCCTCGTTTATTTTCGGCACAGTCTTCGTCACAACCGCTATTCTGCCACTGCCCAACTCTCCTACTGCAATCTGCCCATCAGGACTCACCGCAATCGAAAACGGCTGGAACAGAGTCGCTTCCCCTGCGCTTCCGTCTCGTCTGCCTGCAGAGAACCCGCAAACAGTTGTTACATCCCCCTCAGAGGTGAGCCGTCGCACCGCATTGTTCTTCATATCCGCAACAAAAAGTGAACCGTCCGACGCAGATGCTATCCCCATAGGCTCGTTGAACAATGCTCCTACCCCTTTACCATCTGCATGCCCTTCAAAGTCCCGTACCCCGGCAATCGTAACGAAACTCTTTGCGCTGTCGTCGTAACACTCGATAGTATGGCGATTGGTCAGAGTTATATACAGACGCCCCTCGCATAACGCTATACCCCCC
>JAOAAR010000408.1 GCA_026418755.1 Planctomycetota bacterium | reverse complement strand
CATCTCTCTCCTGTGCCTCTTGGAGAGAATAGACATCGGAGGCGATGAACTCTACGAAGCGTGGTGAAAGTTCTCTCATCTGCACTCCTTGAACTCCCTTCACGCTTCCCAGATTCAGCATAAATGAGGAGACTCCTGTATCGGAGACTCGTCCTACAAGCCGCTCGCCGCTAGCGAGGAGAATTGTGAGTGGTCCTTTCTCACTCTCTTTCTTCAAATACTCCATTACGCGCTTATACAGCGACGCCAAAAGCCCGATATCTTTCAAAAACAAGTCCAGTTCTTCGCTTATGGTGGGACGAGATTTCTTTGCCGCTTCTACCTCCTTGTTCATCTCTTCGATGTCGCCCTTCACAAGGACATTAGCCACACTTTTATAAAACTCGATGCTCTCCTTGTTGTATCGCGCAAGAGTTTCACGCTCTTTCTGCTGTGCCTCCATCTTTGCCAGTTTTTCTCCTAAGGTGACGAACTGGCTGCGCAACAATGGATGGGCTGAACTCTCCGTCTCTAATAGGCGCCTCGCCTCCTCAAACTTGCCTTCGCTCATCAGTTTTTCCGCTGTCTGCAGAGTATTCCTGGAAATCGCCTCCCATCTGCGATTCGCATCGTGAATCTTTTCAGTTGCTTTTAAGGAGTGAGGTGTATCTGCATACTCTTGACAGAAATTACGGAGAGCCTCTTCAGCCGCTTCAAACTTCCTTTGTGCTATCAATCCATCGGCGGTGTTCTCAACTTCGGCGTATATTTTATCCAACTCCTCCAGAACGGTTCTATATTCACTTTCGGCTCCGGTTGCTGCCATCGTCCCCTTGAACTGTTCTGCTATCTGTTTGAACTTACGCAAAATCTCTCCGTATGCTTTGGGGTTTGCCGCCTTGAACCGTTTTGCTTCTTCCAGTTCTCGCAACGCCATCTGTGCGACGGCATCCACCTTCGGCTCTTCTACGGGTTTAGGAGTAGGTTTAGGAGCCTCTACTACTCCTCTGGGTTGAGGAGAGGGTCTGTCTCTTATACACATCTGA
>JAOAAR010000407.1 GCA_026418755.1 Planctomycetota bacterium | reverse complement strand
ACTATCTCGTTGACAAACGGGACATCGAGAAGTCTGGACAAAACCTGCGAACCATAACCTGTGACAGCAATAGCGGCTATGTCATTGTATGAGGAGAGAATCTTTTTCAGAAGAGAGAGAGCGGTCTCCAGAGGTTGTCCGTGGGTACGGATGTAGCAGGTCTCGACCACTGAAGCGTCAGAGTCAAGAAGAGCGCTCTTCAAAGCAACAGAACCTATGTCAATACCCAAATAATGCATAATAGAAATCTCTCCGTTTCTTTTAAATTATGCTGAAGTATAGACTGCAGTCAAACAGTTACTCTAATTGTCGTTGATTCTAAAACGATGAATGCTAACAGGCAGAGGATTCGCTATATATGACGCAGCGCAATCTTCGCACAGGTCGAACCGAAACTGGTGATAGTCTCTTTCATCTTCTTCGTATGTCTCAGAATCTTCTTCAAAGAACTCCTCTTCGTCACATTCTTCCTCGCAGGGGTCACGCGACTCTACTTCAATCGTAACCCGATACCTTCTTTGCTCTTCTGCTATCCGCTTTCCACAGATATCACAGGTAAAATGAATCATTTTGTTCCTCCCGTAAACCACCCTTTGTCTTCTATCATAAATATAGTCGAATGAAGGGTGTTTTTCAACAACAATGGGAAGAATTCCACACAAATAAAAAGATTTTTTTTATCGGTCTTGGAGAGAAGTATATAATAACCCTCTCTATAAGGGTTTCTCTCAAGCCGAAAGGAGGGGTTATGGAGCAAATCTTGGACATAGTAAAAAGCAAGAAGGTTGATTTTGTCGAAATCTGGTTCTGTGATATTCTCGGCTTCCTGAAGAGTCAAGTGGTGACTCTATCTGAACTGGAACGGGCTGCCGAGGATGGAATCGGCGTTGACGGCTCATCGCTGCAGGGGGTGATGCCTGTTAAGGCGTCTGATATGGTGGCGCGTCTTGACCCTGTCACTTTCACGATGATACCCTGGCGCAAGGACTACAAAGTCGGACGAGTGATGGCAGACCTTTATCATCCTAATGG
>JAOAAR010000406.1 GCA_026418755.1 Planctomycetota bacterium | reverse complement strand
CCCGTAGCCTTCCGTCCATGAGAATGTAAACCTGCCGACACCTGCGGTGTTTTCCATCCACTTTTCCAGTTTGTGAGACCATTCGAGGCTGAATTCGACTCCGTGGATGTAACCTGACGAGAAGTTTTCTTTGGCGTAATACTGTCTGCCGGCAGGGTCGGTAGGAGAACCGGCGTAGGTAGTGGGGACGCGCTCGATAAAGTCTTGTAGGTTATTGTAGAAATAGAAGAGTTCAAGAAGAGATGATTTGTTTTCGCCCTTTTTCAGTTCACGGTAGCCGATTTCAAAGTTGGTGCAGTATTCCGGTTTCACATCAGGAGAGGGGATGTCGTGGGATGCTGTTGCGACAGGCCTGAATGTCGTGGTATCGTCAAGGTTGGGAGCGCGGAATCCCTGCGAGACTCCAAAGATGATACGAGAGGCGGTCTCTTTCTCTTCTTTAAGGCGCAGAAGAGCGCGGAAGGAGCAGACGAGTGCGTCATAGGAGCTTTTGAAAGGCTCGTAAGGAAATGCGTCGGTCGGGTCGGGGTCAACGACGCCTGCGTCGAGGGATGCGTATGTGTAGCGGATTCCTGCGGTTAAGTCAAGCCATTTGGCTGCGGAAAACTCATTCTGGATGAATAGTCCTGAGAGGATGTATTTGGAGTCGTCTGCGACTTCTCCGCGTGCGTATTCGGTGCGCACATTCGTTGCTATGTTCTTTGTGTAGCGGGAACTGTCGATGTTGTCGCTGTAAGATTCCATTCCGAAACTGAATCTGCCATAAGAGGTTTTCGGAGTAGCGGCGATTGCGAAGAATCCAAGCGTTCCGACATCAAAACCGTTGTAGTTATAGACGGTGGAGCCACTTCTTAGCGTCACAACATAGTTGTGCAGGTTCTGGAAGGAAAGAGAAAGTTTTGCAGTGTCGATGAATCCACTAAGTTTTTGCGCTTTGAGTTGGATATAGGAGAGGGAGCGGTAGTTATTGTATTCTTCGACGCGATTGGTGCCGATGGTTGTGCGATACCATGATTTCATATAGATTGTGCGGTGGGTTCGAGGGACATCCACGATTTCGCCATATTGGGTAG
>JAOAAR010000405.1 GCA_026418755.1 Planctomycetota bacterium | reverse complement strand
AGATGTGTATAAGAGACAGACACCTTACTGTAAAACCAATCTCTCGCTCTTTCCTCTTCTGTTGCATCAGCCGCAGGCGCAGGATAACGAACATACAAAGTCACTTTCACATTATCACCGTTCGCCTTACCGTATATCCGATACATAATTTTGCAGTTACCGTAAACCTTCACATCATATCTCTCGCCTTTACGACTCTTAAGGTACTCCCTTGTCTCTCTTTCTTCACCCGGCATCCTTACCTCCGACCGCATATTCTCAATATCCACATACCAGGCGCCGGCTAATACCTGAAAATAGATTACTTCACTCTCCACCATTCCGTTTCCGTATATGTCTTCTATCGTCGCCTCCAACCCTGCCCCTACCTCCACACAAACCGTCGCCCCATCAGGATACCCCTCTTTCGGTCTGTATTCCACCACTCTGTCATTATCCTCAAACACATAATCTCCTTCCCATATAACCGGAAACTCCTGCCCTGCCTCAATCACCCCAACCCGAAATGTGTTCGCATCTACAGTCGCTCTCTTAACAGGTTCGTCAAATACAACTCTAATCGGCATGGTAATCGGACAGGTCGCACCGCTCGACGGCGATATAGAAACAATCTTCGGTGGCATAGCATCCGCATTCACTTTAATCGTTAAACCCCCTTCCGCTATTAACACTCTGCATTTCTCTTTCTGTTCCTCGATTTTCTTCAGCATCCGCTCGCAACTCTCAATCAGCCGTCTTATACATTCTCTCAACTTCGGTCTCTCCACTTTTTCAAGTAACTCCTTCAAAGACTCAATCTCTGCTCTTACTCGTGCCTCTAATTTTTCTAACACTTCAAGCGCAGTTTTATTCATCTTATAAAATTTTACACCGAAAACATTATCACCGATAGAAGTGAGCCTCTCACACCAATACGCCCAAGTGCGGCAGTTAATTCCTACCATTTTGGTAGGATTTTCTTCGTTCGGAAATGTCGCAACAATTTCTAAATCTTCAAGCGCACAATCAGACAGTCTTGTTACCAATTCAACAATGAATGAAACATCTTCTC
>JAOAAR010000404.1 GCA_026418755.1 Planctomycetota bacterium | reverse complement strand
GACTTGGCTTCCGCAGTGCTGGCAACAAGCATGCACGCCGATATATTCATAATCTTAACAGAAGTCCCCTGCGTCTATCTGGACTACGGTAAGCCTGAAGCGGTTCCGTTGAAAAAAGTCTCCGCGGCTGAACTGCGCCATTACTACAACGAAGGCCATTTCCCCCCAGGCAGTATGGGACCAAAAATTCAAGCGGTTCTTGACTTCCTGGAAGAAGAAGATGCGCTGGCAATAATCACCGATGCGGAGCACCTTGAAGCAGCAATACGAGGTGAAGAAGGGACCCTTATTCGCAGAAAATGGGAGAAAAGCAGTGAACGCCTTCTCTTTTGACGATGAGTACTTCATAGGATTGGCACTGAAAGAAGCGGAGATAGCATTGGAAGAGGGAGAAGTGCCCGCAGGCTGTGTAGTGGTCCGCAACGGCACGGTCATAGCCAAAGCCCATAATCAGGTCGAGAAACTGTGTGATTCCACAGCACACGCAGAAATATTAGCCCTGACTCAAGCATTCGCATCCTGCGGCACAAAACTTCTGCCTGATTGTTCTCTCTATGTGACAGTCGAACCCTGTCTAATGTGCGCTGGAGCGATTCTTCTTGCTCGAATCAAAAGAGTTGTCTATGGTTGCAGCGAGCCGAAATTCGGCGCCGTGGAGTCTCTTTATTCTGTTATGGGCGACAGAAGACTCAATCACAACTGTGAAGTGACAGCAGGTGTCCTTAAAGAAAAATGTGCCGAAGTGATGCGCCGTTTCTTCGATTCCCTCCGCACCGCAAAAAGAGCAGTTAAAAAACCTGATTGAAACTCCCCCATTGTTCTGTAAAATAACAATAAAGAAAAATCTATTAGGAGTTGTGTTATGAAAGAAATTTCTCCCAAAGATGTACGCTTTACCCTTCAGCAGTACATATTGGTCGATGGATTCCATTTGATTATCGACTTGGAGAAGTCTCAAGGTGTCTATATGTGCGACGCCATAGACGGCTCCCGCTATCTCGACTGCTACACGTATTTCTCGACTCTGCCGTTGGGGCATAATCACCCAAAAATGTTCGAGCCTTCCTTCCTCAAAGAACTTCAAATAGCCGCTCTCTCC
>JAOAAR010000003.1:10632-20359 GCA_026418755.1 Planctomycetota bacterium | reverse complement strand
GTGCTATAGCGGCGTTCGTCACCCGCGGTATCCTTCTCAAACACCCTTTCTTCCACCTCCTTGATTCCTTGATGAACATCTCAACCGCATTTATGATGGCTGGATTCGTCTTTATGCATTTTGAGACTCTTGACAAAGAGTCTTGATAATTTCTTAGAGTTTGGGTTTTAGTTGACTTCTTGAGAAAGTCAGGGTAGCATTAGTTCTGGTGTTTGGGTAGGGGAAAATTTATGCGAGTTTCTATTTTCTGGTTCTCAGTGAGTATGGTGGCTGTTGTTTCTCTTGCGCTTGTGGCGCAGGATGAGGAGATTGACCCAAGACAGTTAGGAGAAAACCTCAAAGAGTATCTGGGCAGAAGCGTGGTTTTCACAGATGAGTTGGCATATTTTTACCGAGATGTGAGTGAGTACACAAATTATTTGAAGTTTGATACGCGATATGTGAGTTGTCGGCTTGAAGTGAAGGAAGAGGATGACCAGAAGATTCTGATGCGGTATGCGATGGGCGAGTTACGCACCCTGAAGGACGAGAAGTTTAAGGATTCTCGATTAGAGTTGTTGAGGGAGATTCTCTTCAACGAGCGTGAGCCTCATCCTGTAATCATCAAGGGCGAGGTTGTGTCGCCTGAAATATACGAGGGCGATGTTCAAATTGTCGAAGTGAAAGAGGTGGAAAGGGCTCGGTATAAAAGGTAAAGAGAATGCGTGCTGTTCTTGTCGCTGGCGAATGGAGAGATTCCGAGCGTTCGTTTTCCGTAACATTTCCGTATGATGGCAGTGTTGTTGACGAGGTTGCTTTACCTGACAGGGACGATTTTGATTCTGCTCTTTCTTGTGCTTATCAGGTGTTTAAAAAGAAAGACATCCAGCCTGTGTATGAGCGCATTGAAGTGCTACGGCGGGCAGCGCAACTAGTCGAAAAGATGGCTTCTGATTTCGTCGAAACAATCGTCCTCGAAGCAGGAAAAACAGTCAGGGAGGCACAGACTGAAGTGTCTCGAGCAATAGCCACATTGACTCTGTGTTCAGAAGAAGCATCCCGTTTAGGTGGTGAAGTGATTCAGATGGAGAAATCTTTCTCTTCAAGAGGCTATTACGGAATCACGCGCCGTTTCCCTGTTGGTGTAGTATTAGCGATAACACCATTCAATTTTCCGTTGAATCTTGTCTGCCACAAAGTCGGTCCTGCGATTGCAGCAGGATGCCCTGTGGTTCTGAAACCGTCGCGGAAGGTTCCGCTCTCTTCTCTTAAGTTGGCTGAAGTGTTGCTTGAAGCAGGACTGGATGACCGCTTTTTGAGCGTTGTGCCGGCTGAGAGCAGCGTTGCAGAAGAGTTCGTGTCAGATAAGCGCGTTGCGTTTGTCTCTTTCACTGGCAGTGCCGAGATTGGCTGGCGCTTGCGTACGCTGGCAGAAAAACAGCATGTTACTCTGGAATTAGGAGGCAACGCGGGCTGTATAGTCTGCTCAGACTCCAATCTGGAGTTTGCTGTTAAAAGGTCAGTCTATGGAGCGTTTACCAACGCTGGGCAGGTCTGTGTCTCTCTGCAGAGGATTCTGGTTGAGGAGGCGGTTTTTGACGAGTTCGTTGAAAGGTTTGTTGAGGAGACTGAACATCTTGAAGTAGGCGACCCGCGAGATGAAAAGACCGATATGGGTCCGATGATTAGCGTGGACGAGGCCCAAAGAGTCAAGGATTGGGTCAATGAGGATGTGCAAAAAGGGGCAGAACTTCTGACTCCATTAAGGGTCGAAAATACGCTCTTTTATCCACTGGTTCTGACGAACACAGGAGTAGGTATGAAGGTTTGGGATGAGGAAGTGTTTGCTCCGGTTGTGTGCGTGGAGATGTTTGAAGAGTTTGAGGAAGCGGTGCGGCGTATAGATGAGACGAAATACGGCTTGCAGGCTGGAATCTTCACGAGTGATTTGCGGCGTATAGAATATGCCTTCAAAAACATTCATACGGGAGCATTGATGGTGAACGAAGTGCCGACATTCAGGCAAGACGGGATGCCTTATGGTGGAGTCAAGATGAGCGGAATCGGAAAAGAGGGACCCCGCTATGCCATCAGAGAAATGACGGAAGAGAGATTGATGGTCTTGAACACTCTTTTTGGAGGATAGATGATGCGGGTGTTTGAGGGCGAAATGTCAGGGAAGGGGAAAAAATTTGCGGTGGTTGTGAGCCGTTTCAACAACTTTGTGACGGGGAAGTTACTGGATGGTGCGATAGATGTATTGAAGAGGCATGGGGTAAAGGAGGATGATGTTACGGTGGTGTGGGTGCCTGGTTCGTTTGAATTGCCGCTTGTTGTCAAGAAGATGGCAGGCAAAAAGGAGTATGACGCTGTGATTGCGGTAGGTGCGCTGATAAGGGGACAGACTCCTCATTTTGAGTATCTGTCAAGGAGCGTGACAGAGGGGTTGTCGCGGATTGCGCTCGAGAGCAGCAAACCTGTTGCTTTTGGGATTGTGACGGCGGAGAGCCTCGAGCAAGCGATAGAGCGGGCTGGTGCGAAGGGTGGAAACAAAGGAGCGGATGCAGCGAGCGCTGCGTTGGAAATGGTGACATTGTTAGAAAAAATCGGTTAAAATGCTTGAAAAAAGTTTTGAGAACCGTATTATGACATTTGCTTCCTCCCCCTTCAGCATATATTGCCGAAGGAAGTGTCCTGACGCTGCGAAGCGTCGGGACACACATTTTTTAGGGATTAGAATATAAGGGATAAAATTGGTGAACAAAAATGATTTCAAAATCTTTCGAAACGACTATAATATAATAAAGGGGAGTAGGAGGTGTTTCGTATGCGAAATGCGCGGAAGTTTTTCTTTGTGATATTTGTTTGTGTTCTTGCATCTTTTATTTCTGCAGATGTTGTGAAGCGTAAGGATGGGACTCGAGTTAAGGGTAGAGTCATTTCTGAAGATGAGGATGGAGTGAGTGTCGCTACCGACTTCGGTGTGGTGAAGATTCCGAAGACGGATGTGGCAGAAATTGTGAAAGAACCCACTCTCAGGGAACAATACGAGACCAAATTGAAGGAGACACCAGCCGAGGATGCGAAAGCACAGTATGAGTTGGGATTATGGTGCAAAAATAATGGGATGAAGGTAGAGGCGCGGTATCACTTTTTAAAAGCGATAGAGAACGACCCTGACGCTGCAGAAGCAAGAAGAGAGTTAGGATATGTGTTTTATGGGGGGAGATGGGTTCACGAAACAGAGTTGAAGAAGATACTAGAGGGAAGCGACCTTGTAATTCATAACGGGCGTGTGATGACAAAAGAGGAATACGAAAAAGAGCAGGAAGGGAAAGTAAAAGAAGAACCTAAGCCAGTGGAAGAGCCAAAGCCAGCAGAAGAGCCCAAGCCGACTGTTAAAGATGAAGGGGTTGAATGGTCGAAGGCGAAGACATACAGTGCACCACCATTCTCGATAAAATCCAATTGTGCGCGTAGTATCGCATCCCGATATGAGGACTTTCTATCCTCAATGGTCTCGACTTATCGTGAGTTGTTCGGGCAGCCAAGAAAAGATGCCAAGAAGTTTGAGGTGTGGCTTTTCAGGAGCGCAGATGATTACGCTCAGAACACAGGTAGACAGCAGCAGCCTGGAATCTTTTACGATACGGATGCCTGCCGTGTTGTCACATACGATGGAGCAGGGGCGGATTCGGGAGGCACCGAGCCGTTGTTGGCTCGCTATTGTGCATACCAGTATGTGGACCAGGTGATGATGGATGCGCAAGGTGCACCGCCATGGATTATTGAAGGGCTTGCAGGTTACTGTGAAGCGGTTGAAGTTTCGAAGATGGGGAAAGCAAAGGTTGGAATCATTCCGCGTGCGGCGATAATGAAAGTGAAAGCCGCACTTTCAAACGGTAGCCTTCCTACCGCCATAGAGATGGTCAAGATGCCGCGTTCGAGATTTGGAGAAAATGAGCGGGCTTATGCCTGGAGTCTGGCTTACTTTATGCTCAAAAGCGCACAGTACAGTAAAGCGTTGAAATCTTACTTCGCCTATGTCTCTAATTTGACATTTCGTCAACAGGCTGGGCAACCTCCATCAAGAGGTTCCACTCCCCACCACACAAAGTTTCAAGAATTGGTCGGAGATGTCGACCAGTTGAACACTGCTTGGCGGACTTGGATCTCAAAAACGGAAGTGCCAACCGAAGGAAAAATATCAGGGGATACTTTTACATCCGAAAAGTATGAATTCAGTTTCAGAAAGCCTTCTTCATTCTCGTTTCTTAAAGAATCTTCTGATGCTGGATTCATAATCGGGGCAGAGCAGGGGGATGCGAAAATCAAAGTGCTGGTTTTTGCAAATTCGCAGCGGGTTGATGCAAAAGGGTTCGTTGAAAAAGAATCGCGCAAACTTACAGGCGCATACAAAAATGTTGAAACAGGAGAAGTTTCCGGTGCCAACTCTACAGGCGCATTTATCCTTTACACTGATTCAAATCAGATAAGAAAGCCACCAGGTGATGCTTCTCTTCTTCTCCATTATGATGCCGTTTTTACAAGTGAGACATACATATATGTGATTCGAATAACCTGCTATGAAGCGAACAGAACGAAATACGAGAAAGAGTTTTCTGAATCAGTATCCAGTTTCTCAGTGGGTAGCAAGTGATGGCAGACTCAGAGAAAATCATAGCGGATTATCGGATTGTTTCCCGACTCGGGAGAGGAGGGATGGGCGTAGTCTATAAAGGAATGCACATTCACAGCGGTACTCCCGCTGCGATAAAGATTCTACCCTCGGAAATGGCTAAGAATCAAAAGATCATAGATAGATTCTTGAAGGAGGCACATGCTGCCACGGTTCTTAACCATAGAAATATAGTTCGGATTTATGAGGCAGGAGAATTTTGCGGACTTTACTACATAGCGTTGGAGTATATAGACGGTGAGACATTGGCAAATGCTCTGGAACGAGAGGGGAAGATTCCGCTTAAAGTGGCTTTACAGATAACTGCACAGGTGGCGAAAGGACTGGAACATGCTCATGAGCGCGGCATAATCCACAGAGATATCAAACCTGGAAATATAATGATAACACGAGACAAAACAGCAAAAATCACCGACATGGGGCTTGCATATTTGTCTCACAGCCGTTATCACGACCCTACAAAACCAGGGTTTACAGTCGGGACTCCTGCTTATATGAGCCCAGAGCAGGTGATGACACCTGACAAGATGGATACAAGAAGTGATATTTATTCCTTAGGCGCTACACTTTATCATATGCTTCTGGGACGCCCGCCACATCTGGGCAGAAATGCCGAAGAAGTGATGACAAAGGTGGTGAAGGAGGAAGTGCATTACCCCAATGCTCTGCCTGCAGGTGTGGTAGCAATTCTTAAGAAGATGTTGTCAAAAGAGCCTTCTCTCAGATTCAAAAATGCGAGAGCAGTTGCAGAAGCGATAGAAAAGTTTCTTTCTCCCTCCAAAGAGACTTATATCAATAAGGGTGAAAAGGTTAAGGTTGTTGGTAAGATAGGAGGGAGAAAGGATGAAAGGGGTATTGGCGGTAAAATTACGAAGGCGGCGACGATGTATGAACGGGCTGGAAAAAAAGAACCGAACTCTTCCGATGGAAAGGGGGTTCTCACCTGGTGTTATTTGTCTTGCTGATAGTGTCGGAGGTTGCGTTTGTTGCGCGACAGGCGAGCGGGCAAGAAAGTGCTCAATCTAATGTTGAAGAACTCGTCCGGAAGTTGGGTTCTGACTTCTACGGAGACAGACAATCTGCACAGATGGCGTTGGCTGAAAAAGGCGCCGCCGTAGAGGATGTAATGTTGAAACTTTTGCAAGAAAGCGATGACGACAGCATCCGAGTAGCGGCAATCTCTCTTCTTTCAAGAATGAATTCGAGGAAGGCTGTACCGCTCCTTATTGAATTACTAGAGAAGTCTACACGGGTTACCTTACGAAAGGCAGCGATAGAGGGATTGAGTCGTTATGAGCCCGATTCGTTCTCCTCCCTTATGGAGGATTACGAGAACTTAAATGAGAGTATGAAGAAGTTTGTTGTGAAACTGGTGGAGAAGATGCTCATCGAGCATACCAAGAAGCAATTTCACGGTGGAACATTTATCATTTTCCCGGGGCAGTTTGACAAGTTCAAAAAGATACGAAAAGCCGCAGGTGCAGCAATGAGACGGCTTCTTGAAGAGTGGGATTCACTTGAGCCAGAAGTTTTAGACCCGCGGGCCCTGCCAATTCTGATTGCAGCAGCAGGCGACTTAAAAATGGAAGAGACAAAGGATGTTCTTAGAAAAATGTTTGATGAAGGGGAGCCAGAGGCAGACGATGCAGCAGCGGTATCTCTTGCCCTAATGGGAGACCGCAGTAGGTTCGACTCTCTCGTAAAACAGTATAAAGAGATGGCGCAAGAGGATTCTTTTGCCTATGCCACTCTTGCACACCTTTACCATCAAGTTCGCGATTACAAAGAAGCAGAAGGTTACTACAAGAAGATGCTCGAAGTAACACCTGATTCGAGTATCCGAGCCAACTACGCCTGCCTTCTCTCAATAAGTGGCAGGGAGAAGGAGGCATTAGCAGAGATGCGCAAAGCGCTAGCGACCGGTCTTGCTGCGAAGGAATGGATTCTTTACGATGGAGAACTCGAGAATATGCGCAAACTGCCAGAGTTCAAAAAACTGGCAGAGGAATACGGCCTTGTCTTAGAGGAAAAAGAGGAGAAATAGGATGGTGTTTAGGAGGTTTTGGTGTGAAAAGGATAAGTCTCTTTCTATTAATTGTAGTGGTTGTTGCTGTTGCTGCGATGGGCTGTACGGCACCGCAACCCCGAGGCGGAGGAGGTTATTCTTCTGCCGTTGTCATATGCGGAAACTGCAGACGGGAGATTCCTGCTAATTCAAAAGAGTGTCCGTTCTGTTATAAGCCCCTGAAGACTACACCCACTCCTGCCACTCCCTCAAGTGCAACAGAAACCCCAGTTGGAGCAACGCCCCGTTCTGGAATTCGAGTGGGAAGTTTCGACTGGACCCCGAGAGTCAAAGTAGGCGGCTTGCTCTGCTTAGGAGAACGAGATTCACAGAGATTTCCTGATGTGTTTGCTGCTTTTGAATTGCTCCGTCATCCAATTTATGCCGACGACCCTTTAAGTCCTGCTCTTACGGTTGATGTTGGAGTCGCTTACGAACTCCTTTTCTTCTCCGCCGGCATAGTCCAACTGGTCGAGGATTGGAAAGATTTCGGGGGATTCTTTTTCATGGGGATTGACTGGAAACGCCGCTATGGAGTGGATGAGGCTGATTTCGCAATCGGTTTTGGGCTTTATTTTGGTGGATTCTAAAAAAGAATGTCGGTCAGAATATTCGTTACCAACAAACAGAGATTCTTGAAAATACCCCTGAGAACGGTTCGCGCTGTCGCCAAAGCAGCGCTTTCGGAACCTTCTTCCTCTCTAAGCGTTGTCTTTCTTAACAACTCGGAGATGGTAAAGATGAACAGGCGTTACACGGGCAGAGAGACAACTACCGATGTTCTAGCGTTTCCCCTCGGAAATTCTTCAGAGGTTTCTGATGAAGGCTCTTTGCTTGGTGAGGTGCTTGTGAATGCCCAGTTAGCAAAAGAGCGAGCGGATGGCGACGAGGAGAAAGCGGTCTCTGAAGCGCTACTTTATCTGGTCCACGGCATCTTACACCTTGAAGGTTATGACGACCATACGGCGGAAGCACGCAGAACAATGTGGCGCAAAATGCGAAAAATCCTTTCGAGGTTCGGATACTATGTCTGAAGTCTCTTCAACAGAAGCTCTCTATTATATCAAGCGTGAGAATAATACTGTCTTCTGCCAACTCTGCCCCCAAGGATGCAGAATAGGGCAGGGCGAAGTAGGCAGATGCGGAGTACGGAGAAACGAAAACGGAAAACTTATTGCTCTTTCCCATTCCCGTATCACATCTGTTGCTCTCGACCCTATCGAGAAGAAACCTTTATACCATTTTCACCCTGCTACCGAGATTCTCTCGGTCGGCGCTTTCGGCTGCTCTTTCCGCTGCCTTTTCTGTCAGAATCATGAAATCTCACAAGGAGGAAAGCCTTGGGGGGATGAACCGTCAGAAAGAGTTACGCCTCGCCCCCCTATGCAGACAATTCGCCCTCGAGAGTTAATTACACTTGCCTTGCGCTATAACTCCTTTGGAATCTCATACACCTACAATGAGCCGTTTATCTGGTTTGAGTACCTTTTGGAATGTTCAAAACTGGCGCGGCAGAACAACCTCAAAAATGTTTTAGTCTCAAACGGTTATATAAACCCTGAACCTCTTTCAGAACTCATCCCGTTTATGGATGCTATCAACATAGATATAAAAAGTATGGACGATTCTTTTTACGAACGGCTCTGCGGTGCACACCTGAAACCTGTCCTGAACACCTGCATCGCTCTTAAGAAAGCAGGTGTCCACCTTGAAGTCACAAACCTGATTGTTACAGGGGAAAATGACTCAGAACGCAACTTTATTGATTTGCGCGATTGGATATACGAAAACCTCGGTGACGATACGCCTACTCATCTTTCTGCTTATTTCCCGCATTACAAGTTCAATGCACCTCAAACACCGCTCGAAACCGTCAGAAAAGCATTCGACATTGTCAGCGAAAAACTGCCATTTACATATATGGGCAATGTCTGGCGTTCGGGGCAGGGGAGTGATACCTTGTGCCGCAAATGTAAAACCATTCTCGTCAAACGGCTCGGCTACTCGGTTAAAGTGCTCGCACTGACGGAACAAGGAAACTGTGTCAATTGCGGTACTCCAAACAACTTTATCCTTCACTAACATCTGTTTGACTTGTTACTCCTCTCTGTAACTCAAACTTGACAAAATTCTTATCTCTCCTTATCCTTACACATAAGTCTTGAATAAGAAGAGGTTGTAGGAGAAAAATTATGTCAGAGCAGATGATTCTCTGTCCGTATTGCAAAAAAGAGTTTCCCTTAACGGATGCGATTTCCGCACCAATCAGGAACAAGATTCGTGACGAGATTGCTTCTGAGTTGAGTGCGCAATTCGAAAAGGAAAAGAGGATTTTCGATGCCCAAAAAGCGGAATGGGAAAAGACAAAGAGTGCCATTGAAAAACAGTTATCAGATAAGATGAAGAGGGTAGAGGAGGAGGCAAAGCGAAGAGCGAAGGAGGAGGTTGAGAGCGAATTGAAAGATTTGGAAGAGCAAGTAAGGGAGAAAGATGAGAAGTTGAAAAAGTTTATGAAGGAGGAGATGGAACTGAGGAGAAAGATGCGCCAAGTCGAAGAAGAGAAAAGGGAACTTGACTTAGAAGTAGAGCGGAAAAGGGATGAAATCCGTAGGGAATTTGACCAACAACTTGCGCGAAAGATAGAGGAAGTTAAGAAGTTGGTGTCTGATGAATACCAGCGGAAACTCTCTGAAAAGGAGAAGGTCTTAAGCGATACGAGACGCGAGTTAGAAGAGGCAAAAAGGAAAGCGGAACAGGGTTCACAGCAGGTGCAGGGCGAAGTTTTGGAAAAAGAACTCGAGAGGCTTTTGAAAGAGCAGTTCCCTCGAGACCAGGTAGAAAAGGTGCCGGTTGGGAAAAGAGGTGGTGACATTCTGCATCTCGTTTGCGATGAACTCGGGAGAATCTGCGGGACAATCATTTGGGAGGCAAAGCGTGCAAAAGCTGTCTCTTATACACATCTCCGAGCCCACGAGACCAGAGAG
>JAOAAR010000003.1:0-10623 GCA_026418755.1 Planctomycetota bacterium | reverse complement strand
GTTACTGTTGTGCTGCCTGATGGAGTGAACAACTTTGGACTCGTTGAAGGGGTTTGGGTTTGCAACCCTCTTTCAGTTGTCAGTCTTGCTACCGCGTTAAGAATGCAGATTATCCAAGTTGCGAACGCTAAAGTATCTCAAGTTGATAAGAGCAGGAAAATGGAGGTTCTGTATGATTATCTTACGAGTGTGGAATTTGAACAGAGAGTGAAGGGAATCATAGAGCCGCTTATTTCTATGGAAGAAGCATTAGAGCAAGAAAAGAGGGCGATGGAAGCAATCTGGGCGAAACGAGAAAAGGAGATTAAGCGTGTCAGAAAAAGTATTTCGGGGATGTATGGCGATATGAAGGGAATAGCAGGTGCGTCGCTGCCAGAAATAGAGAGTTTTGAATTGAAAGCGCTGAGTTCTGGTGAGTGAATGGAATGGATAAAAACGCTTTGACAGGGCAGGAGTTATACAGGGAATAGAAGAATCGTTCGAGATGGGATGTCAACCGACACAAGTCGGACTTTGATTTTCTGCCCTATGCGAAAACTTCTCTTCATTCTTTTCGCTGTGAGTGTGAATGTTGAAGGCTCAAAAATGAGTTGCTCTTTAAAGAGTCGCTCGGGGACTACTCCTTCGGCAGCAGGTCTTGAAAGCAGCACCCAAAATGCTCTTTCGCTGACGCTCACAATCAAGCCGTCGAATGTCTCTCCTTCTCTTCCTTTCAAAAGATAGCAGGCTTTCAGTTTGAGAAACTCTCGTTCAAGACGGTCTGTGAGTTCTTCTTTGTCTGAAGCGGCGCCTGCAATAGTCTCAAGCGATTCAAGATAGGCATCTATCTTTTGGCGTGGAAAACTCTTTTTGTCGAGGACGGCATCGAGTGCGCGATGGACAGTCAGGTCAACATAGCGGCGGATGGGGGAAGTGAAATGAGTGTAGTTGTCGAGAGAAAGTGCGAAATGAGCCATCTCTTTGGTCGTGTAGAGAGCCCGTTTCATTGAGCGGAGAAGAGCGTAATTGATGGGATAAGAGAGAGGTTTACCTGCGACGCTTCTTAAAAGCCTCTGAATGTCGTATATTTTTGTGGATTGAATCTCCAATCCAAGAGATTCTGCAAATGCAGCGAAATGGCTCATTGCCTCGTTGTCAGGTGGTTCGTGGATGCGTCTTATGAAAGCCACTTTTTTCTCTTTCAAGAACTCTGCTACCTTCTGGTTCGCAAGAAGCATAAACTCTTCAATCAAACCGTAAGAGCGTGGTCTTCTTTCGAAAAGAATGTCACGCACCGAACCGTCATCCGCTATGATTACCTTCGGCTCAGGAATCTCCATATCAATCGCACCTCGTCGCAGTCTCCGCATCTTCAAAATACCAGCCAATTCGTCCGCCACTTTTAACATTTCACAGACCTTGTCGCGAGATTCAGCCTTATTATCTATCATCTCTTCCGCAGTCTCGTAATCAAGCCTTCTTCTGCTCTTCACCGCAGATCTGAAGATTTTTACCTCTTCAACCTCACCACTCAAATTTATCTTCATTGAAACAGTCTTGGCAAGACGCTCTTTCCCTTCACTTAAACAGCAGACCTCTTTCGTTAGCCCTTCAGGAAGCATTGGAATTACGAGCGCAGGCAGATAGATGCTGTTGAGCCGTTCCTCTGCCAACTTATCAAGAGCGGTGCCTTCTTTCACAAAATACGACACATCTGCAATGTGTACCATAAGGGAGTAACCGTGGCTTTCTCGCTTCACATATATCGAATCGTCAAAGTCGTAAGCATCAGTCGGGTCAATCGTTATGCTCAACAGCCCACGTAAATCCTCCCTTTTTTCTAACTCCTGCCTCCAGTCTTCATCAAGAATGGCTTTCTCTTCAGCAGTGGCATCTTCCGGAATCTCATCTTCTATTGCAAACTCGGCTAAAAGCGCTTGTTCCTCCACTTCTGGCTCTAGGGGCTTCCCTAAAACCTTGACAATCTCTCCGAACACTTTTGTCTGTGGATTCTGCTCTTCTGGTAGTTTGACGATGACCTTGTTTCCGACATCGGAGTTCTTCACATCGGAACGGGCGAGCGGAATGAACCGCTGGGGCAGGGTAGTAGAGGCTCCTGTTGGGGAGGTGATATAGAATCGCCCTCCTCTGCGCTCAAGCACTCCCACAAAAGAGGAGCGTCTTCTTTTGAGAATCTTTTCTACGACACCTGTTTCCAGTCTTCCTCTCCTCTTTCTGTTCCGACTCTTTTTCAGCCGTACAAGGACTCTGTCTCCGTCCATTGCTCCTCGCAAGTCTCTACAAGATACATAAATGTCGTCCGGGTGTTTTTCCCTGTCATCAGGAACCAGAAAGCCATATTCTCTGTTGCGCACAACCTGAATTTTGCCTGTGATAAGATTGCCACAAGAGTCGGCAAGTGCGTAACGGTTGCGTGGAAGACGAATCAAATGCCCCTCCTTCGAAAGTTCGGATAGCGCGTGTTTGAAACTCACATATTCTTCCTGCGGGATTCCTAGCATTCGCGACAATTTCTTCGCCTTGGATGGCTTAAACTTCTTTGAGCGGAGAACTCTCATAATCTCATCGTTACTTCGCATAAATGATACTCTTCTCTCAACTCAACCCTTCTCTCAACTCGACCCTTCTTCAAACTTTGTAAGAACTCGACCGTTTTGGTTCCGATAATAAACATTATGTTACACTCGATATACTACAAAACCCATGTAACACTTTTCCAAACTTGATTAGTCCTGCCCTTCTGAGGGAGCCTCTGGTTTTGGAGATTCTTTCTTCTCCTCCTGTTGCTCTTTCCTTTTTGTTGCCGGCTTCTCTTTCAAGAGTTTTATCTTTGTTTCCACCGCTTGGCTGCCGACAATCTGTCCACTTAAGTTGCTCTTCCTGTCGTAACTCAGATTTGCCTCCATCGAATCGAGTCTGCCGTCCCTTATGTTGAATAGAACCACTCCTTCCCCTTTTACTCCTTCAGGGGTTTCAAACGCCGCAAGCGGGTTGCTCTTCTTGTCATAAGTGATGGCTTTCAGAGCAAGCATGATTGTAGCAATCAGTTTCCCTTCTTTTTCGTTCACCTCTTTCAAGGTTGCTTCCCACTCGAAGGTTGCCAGTTCTCTCATCTGTTTTATCGTCCATTTGTCTCCCACAGAAACTTTCTCTTGGGGCAAGAAAAAGCAGAGACTGAAAGGTGCCTTCAAATTATCTTCGATTGACCTCCTCATCACCTTGCTCATAACATCTTTGAAAGCAGGTTTCTCCTCGTATGGCTTCAACGCTTCCTGTATGAGATTCTCTATCTCTTTTTCCAGTCCTTCGAACCCTTCAACCTCTTTTACCTCCCCTTTGGGTGAAATTTTCCCTTTCAATGGATGGTTCAAAAGCGCGTCGAAGTATCTCCTATATCCTTCGCTGAGAGGATGGGCGCTCTCTTTCTCGCTGTCATATTCGCCCGCAGGAGAGAAGTTCTTTATTTTCAAAATGCGGAGCGAAAGAGAGAAAAAATCTTCCGACACCTCCGTCACTTCGTACTCTGTTACCACTTCACTTACAGTCTCTCGCTTGTCAGCCATCATCACCATTGTCTGGCTTTGCTTCCCTACGCTTTCATAGTAAAGTTTCTCTCCCTTCGCAAGTTTTAACACAAGGTGATATTTTTCCGCTTCGTCTGCTAATAAGAGCGGGAATATCGCAAGAAGAAACAAACCGCCGAGAAGAGCAAACTTTTGCATGAAAATTCTCTCCAAAAACATTCAAAAGGCTATTGTCCCTCCCTGCCCTAACTTAACGAAAATCATCGCCCGTATCTCAACCGTTCACCCAGTATTTCCGGTAATCCTGCGTTTATTATCTTACTGATCGCTTTTTCGATGTCGTATTCTACACGTTTTATGACAACCAGTTTTTTTTCGCTGTCATAGATGGCATAGGCGGCGCGAGGGTCATCGTCTCGAGGCTGTCCGACACTGCCTACATTGACGATTGTCTTGACTCCGTCTCTGAGATGAATCACTGGATCCGTAGAATATGTTACAGCCTCATCCAAAAAGAAAGCGATGGGAACATGACTGTGACCAACAAAACAGATGGGTTTTTCTAGGACTTGAAGTGAAAGATATGCGTCGAATGTTGTCTGGATGTAGTCGAACAAAGCAGGAGCATAAAGTGTCCCGTGAACAAGCGTGAATGCACCGTCAACATCTTCAACCAATTTTAGTCCTTCGAGGTACTTTCTGTGCTCCTCAGAAATATTCTGCCTCGTCCAGAGAGTCGCCTGCCGCGCGTAGGCGTTGAAGAATTCTATGTTTGTCTTCTCAATCGTAGCGAAATCATGATTACCAGCAACGCAGATAGGACAGATTCTCTGCGTAATCTCTACGCACTTAGACGGCTCTGCTCCATAGCCAACAAGGTCACCTACACACACACACTTGTCAATATTCTCTTTCTTCATATCCTCAATAACTGCTTCAAAAGCATCGTAATTGGCGTGGATGTCCCCGATTATTGCATACCTCATTCCGCTTGCTCCTGAGAAACAAACCGTAAAAGCCTCCACGGTGCCGTGTTCTGACCTTCTTGGAACCGCTAAGTTCCAAGTGGGCGCCTACTTCCGACCACTTTCGGTCTGCTCTTCATAGAGAGCTACCTACTTGTAAGGAAGAACACAGCTCCCAATGATATTCTCTGTCGGTTCTCAATATCAGTCGTTACCACGCACACCGCAGAGGCTCAATATTTTTATAGGCAGAATGGACTTTTTTTTCAACAAAAATCGGTTTCTCTCTTAAAAACTTTTTTGCCGCCCTGCCCTGCCTTTACTTGATGAGGCGAGTAAAAAGAGGATCTTTGTGCAACCATTCAAAAACTTTGTCATTCTTCACCCACTTGCGTATTTGAGGATTCAACTGTAGTAACTTCTCCAGCGCTTCAAGAACATTCTTTTTGTCGCCTCTTTTAGCGTAAGCAATTGCTAACTCCATCCATATATGCCAAGAACTCGGGTTCATCTCTCGTGCCTTTTCCCAGTCAGCAACCGCTTCCGAATAACTTCCTTTCTTCTTTTTTGCAAGCCCCCGCCTGTAAAGTGCCATCGCGTTTCGAGGATTCAGCCGAATCGCTTCGTCATAGTCCGCAATAGATCCCTCATAGTCCCCTATGTCTGACTTCGCAGTCCCTCGTCCGTAAAACGCGTTTGAATCGCAGGGATTTAAACGGATCGCTTCAGTGAAATCCCTGATGGCGCCCTCCAAATCGCTCTCGTAATACTTGGCAAAACCTCGATTGTAGAAAGCCAAAGAGAACCTTGGGTTCAATTGTAACGCACGGTCAAAATCTGCCATAGCGCTCTTGTGGTCGCCCTTCTTCATCAACACATTTCCTCGATTGTTGAACACTACAGCGTTGTTTGGACTCAACTCGAGTGCTTCCGTGTAGTCAGCAATTGCTCCTTCGAGGTCGCCTTTTCCTGCTTTCGCAAGCCCACGGGCGTTTAACGCATCCGCCAACTTCAGATTCAACCTTTCTCCGTAGTCCCGATTCAACCGCAACACCTTCTTGAAATCAGCAATCGCACTTTCAAAGTCACCTCTTGAAAGTGCCTCTACCCCTTGCTTATATAACAGTTCTACCTCATCTGATTCCTCGGGCGGAGAACTACTATCGGCTACTGTAGCCTCGACTCGCTGCTCGTTTATCTTACCTCTCATCAGTTCTCTGACCCTGATTTGAAGTTTTGGAGTCTCTTTTTGCATCTCCTGTTTCGTCTCTACTGCGTCGTCTTCGTCTTCCTTTTTTGGTTCCTTCGGTAAGGGTAATTTAATCGCAAAACTTTTATCTCTCTTTGGCGTCTCCTTTGAAGAAGAGAATCCACTTAAAGCGGTGTAAAAGTTGGAAGCAGAAGAAAAGCGCTCGGCAGGAGTGTGGCTAAGTGCTCTCATCAATGCCTTGTTAACGAAATCAGGCAGTCCTTTTATGGCTTTTACTTTCTTGTTCTTAATCACCTGAGCGACTACCTGTTCAGATGAGCCTTGATACGGTGGCTCTCCTGACAACAATTCGTATACAGTCGCTCCAAGCGAGTATATGTCTATGCGGTGGTCTATCTTCTTCTCACCCAAAAGGTGTTCAGGAGCCATATACGCCGGCGTTCCTTCTATACTGGTTTGCGAAACACGAGCCATCTCTTCTCTGATTCTCTTGGCAATACTGAAATCCGTTACCTTGACAAGTCCATCTCTGGTCAGCATTATGTTCTTGGGCTTTATGTCACGATGGACGACCTTTTTCGAATGGGCATAATCAACAGCCGAAGATATCTGCTCAACAATAGGAAGAACCTCTTCTAAGGAGAACCTGCCTTTTTCTTTCAATAGATTGCTCAAATCCATTCCATCAACAAACTCCATCGTGATAAAACATGCATTTCTCTTATTATCTATCTGGAAGTCGTATATGGCAGCAATGTTCTCATGTCTCAGCGTGCGGGCTATGCGCGTCTCTTCTCGCATCCGCTCTACAGCAGTATGGTCAGTGGCAAATTCCTGAGGAAGCATCTTCATCGCTATGAACTCGTCCAATTGTAAATCTTTCGCTCGATAGACAGTGCCGGTGGCACCCCGACCGACAACAGAAAGAATCACATACCGCTCAAGAAAAGTCCGCTCTGGCTCTGCTACCCTTAAAGTTATATCATCGTATGTAAAAAGAGGAATTCCACACTCAGGACAGAACTTCGAATCGTCGGCAATCTTCTTCTTGCACTTTGAACAATTCATCCTTCTTTTCTCAAAAACGGATTTTTTTATCCTTGTTCATTCTAATACCTTATCTCGATTTTGTCAAGGTGGGTTTCCTGTGACGATTCCGCATTGTTTTTGAGAATATCTTTTGTAGAATCTCTCGGCAGGAGGTAAGGAAGTGTTGTTGAAAAAAGAAAGCGTGAGTGAGGCAGGGTTGTGGGTTGTCCGCACTCTGGCGAAAAAAGGGTTTCGAGCCTACTGGGCAGGCGGCTGCGTCCGAGATATCCTCCTTAACCGCCCTTTGAAAGAGATAGACATTGCAACTGATGCGAAGCCTGAAGACATCGCCACCATCTTTAGAAAAACCATTCCTGTGGGTGCAAAGTTCGGCGTGATGGTTGTTGTTCGCAGTGGGTATCAGTTTCAAGTTGCGACATTTCGGGCGGACATTTCTTACTCAAACGGTAGACATCCCGACTCGGTTCTTTTTGTCTCTGAAGAAGAGGATGTGAAGCGGCGCGATTTCACAATAAACGGAATGTTATATGACCCACTCAAAGACAACTTGCTCGATTTCGTGGGAGGACAAGAGGACTTAAAAAAGAAGATTGTGCGTGCCATAGGTGATGCGAGAGAAAGAATGAAAGAGGACAAATTGCGGATGTTACGCGCCATCAGGTTCGCCTTGCAACTGGACTTTACTATCGAAGAGAAAACTTGGGCTGCGGTGAAGGATTTGGCATCGGAGATAACAACAATCAGCGGAGAAAGAATCCGCGAAGAGTTCGCAAAAATAGTTGAGACAGGCAAAATGGAGCGTGCTGCCTTTATGCTCGACTCTTCAGGACTCATAGACGCCATCTTCCCCGAAATTTCTTCATTAAAAATGAAGGACTACGACGGCAGAAGCGATATGAGAACTCATTCTCTCAAACTCTTTAGTTCACTCTCGTCTCCTACTTTTGTTGAATCTCTCTCTGCACTCCTTCATAATTGCAAAACCTCCCCTGATAGGTGCGAATCGGATGCCTTATCCGTAGCGGATAGACTGCGCCTCTCCAGAGAAGAACGCTCAAGACTTCTCTATCTTCTCCTCAATCAAAACGCCTTAAACGAAGCAGCAAACAAGCGGTTGGCATATCTCAAACGCATCTTCGCAAGGCGCGAGTATCCCGAACTTGTCGGTCTTTATGAGGCAAAGGTGAAAGCAGGTTGCGGAGAACAACACTCGCTTGAGTTCGTAAGAAGATTGTACTCTCAATTAACCTATGAAGAGATTCGTCCAAAACAGTTGATTGACGGAGATGATTTGACTAATGCAGGGTTTAACCCATCGCCGCTTTTCAAACGCGTTCTGGATGCTGTCTATGACGAACAACTGGAAGGTAAAATCCAAACAAAAGAAGAGGCTCTGAATCTGGCACGAAGACTTTTCTCGGAGTTTTCAGATGAAAGTGGCGCTGATTCGGCGTGAGTTCTCGCTCTCAAAAGGTGGTGCCGAAGGCTACTCCGTCGCATTAGCAAGATCTCTCGCACAACTCGGCTGCGAAGTTCACCTCTTCGCCGAAAAGTTCGGAATCTCTGAGCAGATTCCTGTCTTTCACCATAAAGTGCAAAACATAAAATACCGTACTTTTCTTAAGCACCTAGTCTTTGTAAGAAATGCAAGAAAAGCGTTACAAAACGAAAGGTTCGATTCTATAGTCGCCCTTGCACGGGTAGACTGTGCGGATGTTTACAGAAGCGGCGACCCTCTATTCATCCACTGGCTCAAATGCCACAAACCCACCATCACCGACAGAATTTTCGGCTTCGTCAACCCAAAACAACGCTCGTTACTCGCTCTCGAAGAGCGAATTTTTCAGTCGGCGCGAATCAAAAAAATCGTCGCGCTCTCTCAGATGGACAAAAGGTTAATGACCCATTATTATAATGTGCCTGAGAAAAAAGTTGTTGTGCTTCATAACGGAGTCGATACCGAACGGTTTAACCCATCCGTGAAGCGCTTCCGTAAAGAAGTGCGGAAAAAACATTCGATTCCCGAAGATGCACCTCTTGTCCTTTTTGTCGGAATGGATTTTAAACGGAAAAACCTCGGCATTCTCATCGATTCATTCGCACATCTGCCTTCGGAATTCACTCTTCTTGTCATAGGTGCCGGAAAACAAAGGCAGGTTGACGAGAACCTCAAAAAACTCAAACTCGAAAACAGAATCTTTTTCACAGGCAGAGTAAGCGACATTGAACGCTACTACGGCGCTGCCGATGTGTTCGCCCTTCCCTCTTTATACGACCCGTTCTGCAACGCCGTTCTCGAAGCAACGGCTTGCGGAGTGAGTGTTGTAGTAAGCGAAAACGCAGGCGCATCGGAGTTAATCGAACACGGCGAAAACGGGTTGATTCTTAAAAGCGATTCATCTGCGAAGGAACTATCGGACAACATAATCAAAGCATACGAACAACAGGAGAGATTTGGCACCGCTGCCGCTAAAACAGCAGAGTCTCATACTCTTAAATCCTACGCTGCATCTTTCTTGAGCCTGCTCAAGACCTTGTAGCGCATTAAAAAACATTCCAGAATTGTGAGCCGAAACCCATTTTTTCAAGAATTTGTCTTCTCTTGTGGCTCCCTTATGGCAATTCTACTTTACGCTTCATTTTACCAAGGCATATTATAGCCTCACGGATAAAACAAAGTGTTTGTTAGGGTAGTACTGTTAAGTGAAAGAGACTTTTGGGGGTTCGCGCTGAGCCTCCTCGGCAACCTCGAAAAACTCACCTTTCTTGAATCCGAACATTCCTGCAATTATGTTCGACGGAAACATCTCAATCTGATTGTTGTAATGCATCACCGAATCGTTGTAATGCTGACGCGCAAACGATATTTTGTTCTCCGTTGATGTCAACTCTTCTTGCAAGGCAAGAAAATTCTGGTTTGCTTTCAGGTCAGGATACGCTTCAGCAAGGGCGAAAAGCGAACGCAAAGTCTGGCTCAGTGCATTTTCTGCCTGAATCTGTTTTCCAATGTCCCCTGCCCTGCTCATGTCTATGGCGACTTGGCGCGCCCTGATTACATTGTCGAGTGTTTCGCGCTCATGTTTTGCGTAACCTTTTACGGTTTCAATGAGATTTGGAATCAGGTCGTGACGGCGTTTGAGTTGGACATCAATCTGGCTCCAGGCGTTTCTGACGCGGTTGCGGGAGCGGACAAGAGCGTTGTAGACTGCGATTACGAAAAGGATGAGAAGAACGACAACAATCCCTACAGCGATTAGAATGATTACAAGTGGTGTCATATCTCACTCTCCTTAAAAATTTGAAACGAGTATATCTACAAAAGATTTTGAGTCAAATACCCATTCGTTTTTTCAAAATATCCCTTATTCTTACAAACCCTTCCATCTCGGGAGTATTCTCATAAATGGCAATTGCACGGTCACAGATTTCAAGAAGTTTTTGAAAATCACGCTTCTCTTCGTAAATCATCGTAAGGAGTTTAAAAGGTGCAACAGGCTTGGGACGCGTCTCTTTATCAGACTCGAAACTCTTAATGGCTCTCTCACAGTGGCTTATGCAGGCATCGTAAGCGTTCGGCAGTTTATGTCTCTGTCTATAGAAATACTTAGCATACATAATATGGAGCATCTCTTTGTCGTGTTTTGAATCCACAATAACTAACCCTTTAATAAGTAACCCTGTGGCTAATTCATCGTAGCCTTTGTGCATAAGACGATTCGCCATCTGCCAGCAATACGAAGCAAACGATGGCTTCAGAACTTTTATCTCTCTCTGGAACAAATCAAACTGGGAAAGTTGGGTGCCATCTGTCATAATCGAGACTATCTCTTTCTGCTGTTCTGGGTTGAGTTGCCAGAACCAATCCCACAACCCC
>JAOAAR010000041.1 GCA_026418755.1 Planctomycetota bacterium | reverse complement strand
ACACCCTCTTCCCAAGCAAAGGCTCCACATTATGCTGTATAAACGATACATCAGAAGCACCTAACACCTCTCCGTTGATAATGTTGGACACCGAGACGGTATACAATATGCCAGCCCAGAACCGCTTCTGCTCATACATCAATGAAACACCGCACAAAAAAACAATTCTAAAACTCTTGCTCCTTTTCGAACATTATGCACCTCCCCAACCACTCACATTCGACACATACCCCGTCCTTATTGACGCTTTCGAGACCGCCAAAGACGGACTTGACGACGAAGGAAAACCCTACGCAGAGCCCGACACAATCCGACCTCTGATGCTCTCTATCCGCAGATTCGTCTCCTGCGGCTTTGAAAAGTTCGCCCTCGATGTACTCATAAGCGTCGGTAGATTCCTCTCTCAGCGCTACGACGACGATTCCGTTCTCTCTAACCTGCCACAAGTAAAGCACTACTTCGACAACCCCGATACCTCAATAGAAAATAAGATAAGACAAATTGAAATCTTAACTAACTGGGTGTTAAATTCTCTTAAAACATGATGGAGGGATAAGGATGAGACTCGAATTCCTTCTCATTGCCTTGGCAATCACTTCAGGGTGCACCTACTATCTGGGCGAGCAGCAGTCTCGCTTTGACCTGCGTTTTAACCCCCCTAACGGCTGGAAAGTCGCAGAGAACACACCCGATTTCGTCCGCTTTGTACCGGAAGAATGGGAAACATCTCTCGGTCCAACCCCAGAACTGAAAGTCGAACTCGTCAAAAGCGACGAGGCACTTGACACATTTATGCGACGCGACAAGGAGATGAATATCGCAAAATTAAAAGATTACAGAATCGAACGATATATGGACATAATCGTCGTCGAAAGTGAAGGAGTAACAGAGTACTCTTATGCCGACCCAGCCGTTGACGAAGAAGGCGCAAGAATCAAAGTCCATAAGCACTACTTCTATGGAGTAGATGGTATAGTAGTCGTAACTATTAGCGCCTCTCTTAAGTTCTGGAATCAAAACGAAGTCATGTTGAATGAATGCATAAAGTCGTTCAAATTTCAATAAATAAATTAGGAGAAGAAGAATTGAAAGAGCGCATCATTTTCGCAGGCTTCGGTGGACAAGGAGTCCTTTTTATGGGCAAACTCCTTTCCTTCTCGATGATGCATGCCGGCAAAAATGTGACTTATATCCCATCTTACGGCGCTGAAATGCGCGGCGGTACCGCCAACTGCCATGTGACCATCTCCGACACTATCATAGCATCTCCTTTAATCACGCTTGCCACCACAGCAGTCGTTATGAACCAGCCCTCTTACGAGAAGTTCCGCTCAAGAGTGGTCGAAGGGGGGCATCTCTTCATTAACAGTTCCCTCATCAAAATGAATACCCCTCCTGCAAATGTGAAGACTCTGCTCATCCCCGCCACAGAAACCGCTCATAAATTAGGCTCCGTGCGCCTGGCTAATATGGTAATGTTCGGCGCACTAAACGAAGTCAAAAAACTTATGGAACCCGAATTCCTTTTCTCCCAACTCTCCGAATTTCTCGGAGCAGGAAAGAGTAAACTCTTCAGTGATAATAAAACAGCCATACTCGAAGGCGCCCGCATAGCAAAGGAACTTCTTTCCTAATCATCACTTTTAATGGACCTATGCCTTCTTCGCCTTACTTTGAAAACAGAACCCTTCAAGAGAGATAATTTGCACCTGTAAAATCCTACCATTTTGGTAGGATTTTCGCGAAAAAGAGGAGAATGGATTCACAACGCTTCGGAGTCTAGTTTTTTTACCCTTCCTTTTCGAGACACCTTTATTACGAAGAACTCAATCGGATAAAGAAAAATAAAGCAGGGTAAAGGCAGAAAGGAAGAAAAGATAAAAAGCGAAGAGAAGAAGCCTTCCTTTCAGTAGAAACCTGACGAGAAGTTTGAGTGCGAACAGCGCTGAAATGTAAGAAGCCGCCATTCCTATGAGAAGAGGTGCGAGTTCAAACTCCGCCGTTTTTGCTATCTTGACAGCATCAAAAAGTGTGGCTCCAATGATGACTGGAATGGAGAGAAGGAAGGAAAAAATTACAGCGTCTTTTCGCAGGAGTCCTGATTTAAGGGATGCGAACAGGGTCGAGCCTGAGCGGCTTAAGCCTGGCAGAACAGCCAGAGCCTGGAATGCGCCGACGAAAAGCGCTTTGAAAAGAGTGACGGAAGAATACTTCCCCTCTCCATGCTCTTTGCATCCAAGGCAGAATAGTCCTGAAAGAAAGAATGAGAAACCAATGGCATAAGGCGGCAGATTCTCGAGATGTTCTTTCAGAAGAATGCCAACCAGTGCCGCTGGAACTGTTGCCACAAAGAGTACGAAAACAAGTCTTATATCCTTCTGTTTAATGATGAGAAGTATCTCTTTATGTAGGAAGGTGAGCACTGCCAGAAGAGTAGCGAGATGGACACAGACAGCGTATGTGACGAATTTTTCAGTCTGGAGGTTAAAAACTTTCCATAGGAGAAAAAGGTGTCCGCTTGACGAGACAGGTAGGAATTCGGTCAATCCCTGTAAAAGCCCGAGGATCAAAGCGAGCCAGAGGGTCAAAAGGGATTCTCCTTCTGTTTTTTCTCGATGAAATCTACTATCTTTTCTGCGATGTTGAGTTTTGATGTTCTTGCACGATAGATGTGTCTATCAGGCGTGATGAGAACAAACTCTCCGTCTTTACTCCCTATAGCGTTGACTCCATCCAGTACAATCATATCCAGTCTTTTCATCGCCATCTTTTTTTCCGCGCTGGCAAGAGATTTTGTGTTCTCCTCCAATGCGAAACCGATTACGGTGAGTTGCTTTGAGCGGATGCGCGCCACCTCCCCCAGTATGTCAGGTGTTCTCTCAAGATGAAGAGTTAACTTCTTTTTTCCTTCTTTTTTCATTTTGCCTTTTATTCGGCGCAGAGGGCGGAAATCAGCCACCGCAGCAGTCATTACCAACGCATTGGAGCGCTTAATCCACTTCAATGTCTCTTTGCGCATCTCTTCTGCGGAGGTGACCGGTACCACAAAGACCCCTTTCGGCGGCTTCAAGGCAACAGGACCACTTATAAGTACAACATCGTGACCTCGTCTGGACGCCACTCTGGCGACAGAATAGCCCATAATCCCGCTCGATGCGTTCGAAACAAATCTTACGCTGTCTATATACTCTCGTGTAGGCCCTGCTGTAACAACGATTCTCATTTTTCTGACATCTTATTTTAGAACACGCACCTTGTGCGTTCTGCCGAAACGGTCCTCGATAAAGATAAAATCTTCCTCTATTTTTAAGAGTCTAAAAACCTCTTCTTCTATTTTGAGTTTTTCTCCCACCTTGTAGCCTGTATCACCGACTATGACCATATCTCCTTCTTCAAGATGTAGAAGCCCTTTCGCTACAATTCTGGATGCTACCTGACGGACATTCTCCATCTCTTCTTCCAACTTTTTCCTTCTGACCTCTTCCTCTCTTTTTCTCCGCTCCTCTTCTTCCAGTCTTGCACGCTCTTCTTCAAATTTACGCTTCATTTCTTCCAACTCCCGTCTTTTTCGTCTTTCCTCTTCCAACTCTTTCTGTCTTTTTTGAATCTCCTCACTCTCTATGGAGAGACTTTTTTCAACTATAGGAGAGATAAAGGGGTCACATCCCCAAGCCTTAGACGAAAGTTCAAACTTCTTTTCCGCTTTAGGAGGAGGAGAATCATTTTCCATCAGGGAAGGGGTGAGATGGAAGCATCTCTCCCACTCTCCACCTGAGCCTGCGTGCTGATATACAAGAATTGCAATCAAAATGGAAAGAAGAATTCCTAATATGTAAGGGCGCCAAGGAGCGAGTTTTATCAGAAAGTCAAGCATTCTACTCTCCTACTTCGACATAGGGGTCAACAAAGACAAGTTCTATCTGCATATCCACGCTCACTTCGGGATACAGTTCGCGGTTCTCTGTTATGCTTAATGATGTGACGACGCATATGTATTCCGCGCTGGTGATAGCGTTCAAGTATTTCGCCAGGTCGGCATATCGGCAAGCCAGTGTAAGTCTTACGGGGATTCTTATGAACACTCCTTTCTGCTCTTTTGGTTTTGGCTCCAGACTGCTTATTTTTACTTTGTGCTCTGCTGCGACAGAGGTGAGAAGATGGAACACTTTTTCTGCTCTGTCAGCGCCGCCGTAACGATTCTTCATATCAAGTAATTCCAGACGCATTCTCCTTACCCGTTCCATCTGACGAGAAAGTTTGTAGATAGATGGAATGAGGCGTTGCAGTTTCTCTTGAGTATCAAGCAATCCTGCTCTTGCGCTCGAGATAGCACCCAAGAGTGGCAGAACAACCACCACCATAAGGATACCCAACAGCAGGAGAGTTGCAAACATCCCCTTGGGGCCTCTAAAAATTTTGCCCATTATTTTTTTGATTCCGCTTTCTTGCGCCATTGAGAACTCCTCAATTTCGCATTGACGGTGAAGAGAACCACTTCCTCTTTTGCATACTTCTCTGCGACTTCCACCGTTTTTATTCCACCCGGTTGCACCTTCTGGAAATGCTCTATTTCTGCCATACGCATAGTGAATTCTGTGACTAGCGAAGCATCTTTCGCACACCCCTCAATTTTCATCAGGTACTCAAAAGGTAGTCCGTTTGAATCTCTCACCGCCTCAAAGCTGAGAGAACGCAACCACACTTTCCCCTCAATGATTACATTGCTGAGCGCCCGCAAAGCGTCAAACCAGTCGGGATTCGATAGCCAAGCGTTCTCGATGACTTCCATTTGTTGTTTTATCTTTTCCACCTGAGTAGTGACCTGCGATGCGCGAGAAAGTATTTTTGAGAAAGAGGCAACCCTTTCTTGCAACACATCTCTGTCTGTGGCGTAGGAATATTTAACCAGAAAGAGAGCGACGACAAGAGAGAGGAACGATGCCAAGAACAGGGATGCTATTTGCACGGGTGAGGCGGTCTTCGTCGTCACTTTTTTCGACAGTGTCAGTCCTCCTGGGAGGAGATTTATGTATCGGAAGGATTGTTTGCGCGCCATACCAAACGCTGCTGTGAGCATCGTTCCTATGCTCTGCAACTCTTCTTGACGGACACCAGGAGAACCAACTCGAATTCCTTCAAGGGGGTTAACCACTTTAACAGGGAAAGCCAGGCGAGCCGAAAGCAGTCTGTCAACATCTCTTAGCATTGCGCCTCTGCCGCACAGAATGATCTCCTGCACCTTTCTTTCCGGGTTTTGCTGTCTGTAAAACCCCAAGGAACGGCTCAACTCTCCTACAAGCCGCTCGACAGGATAGCGAACAGCGACCGCTACCTGCTGAGCCTCATTTGGCTCCTTCGCATGTTTGTCTGCAATCGGCAGAGCACCTGCTTCAGCAGCGGTCTTCAAATCTTCCCAAAATGCAAGAGTGTCTTTTATCTGCTCCAACTCCTCGTGGACTGCAATAGAAAGAAGTCTCTGCTCCTCTTCCTTCAACGCTATTCCGTACTTCCGCTTCAAAAGTTCCGCCGTATCTAAAGAAACCCCCAACTCTGAGCGAATCGCCTCTGTGAAATCGTAATCACCGATTTTCGTCTCCCTCACAAACGCGAGATGTCCATCTTCAAGGACCACCAATGTGGTATAAACTCGTCCAATGTCAACGATTGCAAGCGTAGAACTTGCCTCACTTTTCACTTTTTCGGAGAAAGCAGAGACAATCGCCAGGGCGCGCGCTGTCACTCCCACGGGCTTCAAATTGGCTTTGACGAGTGCATCAACTCTTTCAGTAAGAGCATCTTTTTTCGCCGCCGCAACCAACACATCCACTTTTCGACTGCCGTCTTCGTATGTCACCTCTTTGATGGTATGATAATCAAAATACGCCTCTTTCAAAGGGAACGGACTGGTTCTCTCGGTCTCCCACCAGACTGAATTCTCCATATCTGCCTTCGGCATCTGGGGAATCGCCAGGTGTTTCACAAATGCATCTTTGCTCTCAAGCGTAATAACAGCATCCACGGACTGCAATTCTCTTGAAATCAAAAGCCTCTGTAAGAAATGAGAAACCGCATCCTTGTCGCTTGCCACTTCTGGTGGCAACTCCGCTATTCCATACCCGAAGATTACAGGACCTGCCGATGTCTCCTTCACCTCGACCACTATTATGCTGTCGCCATCAATGTCCACGCCTAACATACGCTACCACCAATTGAGAGATTATTGTTTATTATAACACAAAAACCTTCCTTCTGCAAACCGCCCAATCATCTTTTGAGACAGGGAAGAGACTTCTCTTTCACGAACTCTCTTCAATCTGAAGCCGGATGAACCAGACTTGCAGTATAATTTTATTCTCTACTGGTCGGTGAGGTCAACGACCCACCAGAAATAGCCGCCCCCTCATACTCAGGGGACGCGTCCTATGCCGATACTCTTTGCGCTGGCACTTAAAAGCACCGCCTTGTTGTCCAGATTGTTCAACACATCGGACACATTATCCGCTTTCCATCTTTTGCCCGCTTCACCACACCAAGAGGTATATAAACCGCTCAAACGGCTGGCTGGTGTCCCGTTGCGATTCGGTTCGTACTCTTGCGAAGGGTTGGTCTTCCTTAAATTGTTCAAATATTCCGCATAATTGGTTGCAACTGTCGCAATCGAGTCTTTCCATGTCAAAGTTCCTAGACCGTTCGCCACTCGGTAGTCGTTGATTGCTTTAAGCAATTCTCCTGCGGAAACGGATTTGTCTTTACTTCCACCGCCTGAACAACTCAAAAGAAAAATTCCAACAACACAACATAACAGCACGCGCATCTCACTTTTCCCCTACTTCTGCCTTAAAAAGGATTATCTACATGAGACCATAAAATTGCAACAGAAATGTATGAAAAGATTGTGGAGAAACTGTCAGCGTTGGCAAACGAAAGAGGACTACATTTTGAGATGCCCTTTGAGCCGCTTGTAGAGTTCTTCTCCGAGAAGTTGAAGCAACACATCCTCATCCTGTTTGAGTAAAAGAGACGCTCTTTCTTTGAACTCATTGATGAGGAGATTCTTCTCATCCTCCTTTATATCGCCACGCAGGAGCGTTTCAATCGCAAAAATCTTGATGCTATACACTGTCTGTATCCATCTCTGGATGGTTTGTTTCACATCCTCCCGGAGTTCAGGTGACCAGTTCAGTTTTTCGGAGATTCTGTCCAGTTCTTCCATCCTCCATTTGAGTTCGTTCTCCTGCTCTTTTTGTATGTGCTCTTTTTTCTGTGAAAGAGCACTTTGGTGTTCAGCGCGTTTGATTTCTTCCAGCACAGCAGTCACCTCGCGCCGTATCGCCTCTCTCAACTTTTGTTCAGCCTCTTCCGAAGAGGGAGGAGATTGCGTTCTGGATTCCAACTGGATAGATGAAGTCTCCTTCAAAGGCTCGTTCTTTCTCTTCATCGCTTCAAGTTCTTCTCTAAGAGATGTTATCTCCTTCTGCAAGGATGCGATAATAGTTTTATGGTCTTCGTTGTGCCGCTTGAGAACTAACACTTCATCTCTTAACAAGTCAGTATCAGAATAAGAATCTCGCTCTTTAGAAGGGTGTTTTTCAAATTCAAAAAGGTTCGGCAGAAGACTAACGCTGAGTGCGAAGACGGCAACTATGAATGCCACAAACGCCATGACTGCGGTTAGAACTCTCAATCTTTATCTTCCTGAAACCTTTACACATAATTTTAACGAACCAAAAAGAGACATTCATTTAGATACAAGACAAAGTGAAAAAATATCGCCGAGGCTACTGACGAAAAGATTTGCCCTCTGGTAGGAAATGTGAGAGCATTTTCTGAATTCTTCTGTTCAACTATTAAATTCGATGTAATCCTGTTACAATTTTCTGTTGGTTGGTTCGTATATTAGACTGAAGATGTGATGGAGGAATATTTATGCGCTACGGGGTAGTTTTCGTTTTTTCGTTTTTTGTGCTGATACCTCTGTTCGCAGAAGGAACGAACTTTGTGGGGCAGAGACCGCCGGAGATTCAAGTGAAGGAGTGGTTGAATGTGGAGAAAGGGGTCAAACTGTCCGAGTTACGGGGCAAGGCGGTGATTCTCGATTTCTGGGCAACCACATGACCACCTTGTGTGCAGACTATGCCGCATCTCCAGAGGCTCTGGAGTGAGAATAAGGAGAAAGGATTGGTTGTTATCGCCCTAACGGCTGAAGAAAGGGAGAAGGTTGAACCGTTTATCAAACAGAGTAACTACACTTTTCCCGTAGCGCTGGATGATTCGCGGAAGACGAACCAACTCTACGGGATAAAAGGCATTCCGACCGTCTATGTTATCAATGCTGTCGGTAAAGTTGTCTGGCAGGGGCATTCAGGCGACAAAAATCTCGACGCTGTTGTAAAACAGGTCGTAAGCGAGGCGGAAGAATTCGCACCCGACAAACTTTCCGCTCTTCCGTTTGAACTGAAACTGGAAAAAGAACTATCCAAGAAACTCTCGACAGCGCAGAAACACTTGGAGAAGAAAGAATTTGCGAAAGCGCTCAAAGAAGCAGAGAAATTTGCCAAATCTGACAAGGCAGCAGAGGAAGAGAAGAAGGATGGGGCGTTTCTTGTGAATCGCATAGAACTCCACGGAGAAAAACTTCTCAAGAAGGCTGAACTGCTCATCGAGAAGAAGGCTTATGTTGAGGCTGAGGAGTTGCTGAACGCAATTGAGAAGGCGTATGCAGGGACGGATGTCGCGAAGCGGGCTTCTGAGAGTGAGAGAAAGATGAAATCGGATAAGGTGATTTCGAAGGAGTTATCTGCTGCGAAGTTGTTAAAAGGTGCACTTGATAAGATTCAGAGTGGAAAGAAGGATGAGGGGATTGAAACTCTGAAGAAGGTGATTGCCGATTACGCTGATACAGAAGCGGCGAAAGAGGCGCAGAAAAAACTGGACGAAATGCAAGGAGAAGAGGAAAGAGAAAAGAAAGAAGAACCTAAAGGAGAATCGGGTGCCACACCTAAAAAACCCTAACCCAGCAAGTTTTTCTGCTGAAGTAATCGCCGTTTGCAAAGGTGAGCAGAAAGGAATAAGCAAAACTCCTGTCGAAACAATTGAACTAGTAAAAGGGGGTGTTGTTGACGATGCGCACTTCGGTGGCGAGAAAGAGGTCTCCTTGCTCGCTTACGAATCCATTCTCGCTGTAAAAGAGAGATTCGGTCTTGATGTCGGTCCTGGAACATTTGCCGAAAACATCACCGTAATCGGTCTGAAGAAAGAGGGGTTGAAAGTAGGCACTCGTTTAAAAGTTGCCTCCGCAGTTCTTGAAATTGTCGCCATCGGCAAGGAGTCTTGTAAGGTGTGTTCTATTGCGCAGAAAGTCGGAGTATGTATCGGTGACACAGAAACAGTCTTTTGCAAAGTGATTGAACCGGGTGTTGTCAAAGCAGGAGACAAAATTTTTATTCTCTGACTCTCCTGCGACCAACTACACAAATTTGCGAACTCTGACATGTGAAAAAATCTTTACCATCTTAAAACGACGCCCGCTGTGAGAAGATAGTTTTCTTTAACTACTGTGTCCGTTGAACTCGTCACAGAATAACCGAGAAAGAGTTTCGGCGAAGATATCTCTTTCATCAGTCTGACCAGAATGTTTCCACCCACAGTCCAATACTGCATAAGATAGCCCCATTGTGGAGAAAACTCTAAGTCGAAGTAGAGTTCAAGAGAGACAGGCGGGACCAAAGCGAATTCGCTTTGAGAACCCATTCGTATGTAAAGAGTCCTCGTCGCTTCAGTCTCAATTTTGAGCACATCATCGTCTTCAAAAAAGTTCCTCCATCTACTCTCTGCAACGGAGGCGCCTAAATAAACAGCCATCGCACCTGTCTTTGTCTCAATCGTTTGAAGGACAAAGTCAAGCCCTGTACCCCATTCGGCAAACCAACTGTCCGTTTTCCTCACATCGAGTTCTGCCGACTGGAAAAGACAGTTTATTCCAAAAAAATCTGTTAGACCAAAAGTTGCCGATACGACGCACCCTTCCACACTTTCATCACCACCGCTTCGTCCTATCACCCCGCCTCGCAAAGCAAGAGAGCCCCCCTTTATTCTGCAATCAGCGAGTGGCGTGCTGCGAGGAAGATGGCACCCTGCAACGCTCAGGCACAGAAACACTAACAACTCGACCCAAGCGAGTTTTGAAGAGTTCAAAGCAATAC
>JAOAAR010000403.1 GCA_026418755.1 Planctomycetota bacterium | reverse complement strand
CGTAAAGGCGAGATATGGGTATGGGAGAAGACAAGGTTCGCACATCTGGATGCAGGAGATATGGTAGATGTGGTGTATCACAGGAAAGCCCCGGATGTGAACAAAATCTTCGGGGCGGAGCCTGTAGGGCTTCCTTGGTGGGTGCCCTACCTTGCTCTTACTGTCTCTCTCCTCATAGGAGTTCCTCTTCTGTTTTTTGGGAGCAGAGGGGTTGCGAGAGAGATTGCGCTGCTTGAATACGGGGCTCTTGCGGAAGGTAGGGTTGTATCAGTAAAGATTCTGCATTATGTGAATCTTGGCTGGAATAACCATCCTGTGCGTGTTATGGTGAGTTTTAAGGACGAGTTCGGAGAAGAACGGAGCATAACGGCTAAGACCACGACGAGAAATTTGACATTAAAGGAGAAAGACAGATGCAGAGTGCTATATGATAGAGGAGAGCCGCAAAGGGCGGTTGTCGTTGAAACTCTGAGCACTGTTTAAGTACACCTTCCTGCTGTACTTTTTCTACACCTTAATAACAAAAATGGTGGAATCTTTTGCTCTCCTCGCTTTTTGCTGTTAACATATACCATCTCCTTAGAGGGAGATTGAGTATGACAGAACCACTTATATTTGAGAAATCGAAGGAGGGTGCGGTTGGCGTTTCTCTTCCGGAGTGCGATGTGCCGGAGAGACCTATTCGGGAATTGATACCTGAGCGTTTTTTGCGGGGCGGTCCGCCTGCTTTGCCTGAAGTTCCGGAAGTGGAAATCACTCGTCATTTCGTCCGCCTCTCTCAAAAGAATGTTGGTGTTGATACTCATTTTTATCCGCTTGGCTCCTGCACAATGAAATACAACCCAAAGTTGAACGAATACTGTGCATCTTTAAGCGGTTTTGCCAATACGCATCCATATCAGCCGGAGGAGGCTTCTCAAGGGATTCTCGAACTTCTCTATCTGATGCAGAAGTATTTGTCCGAGATTGCGGGGATGGCTGAGACGAGTTTACAACCTGCTGCAGGGGCACACGGGGAGATGGTGGGAATCACTCTCATCAAAGCGTACCATGATGACAGAAAAGACTTCAAGCGGCGTAAGATCTGTCTCTTATACACATC
>JAOAAR010000402.1 GCA_026418755.1 Planctomycetota bacterium | reverse complement strand
AGATGTGTATAAGAGACAGCTTCAGTATCTCGTGAACACACTGGGGGTCCTCTTTAGCAAGCGCCAGAATCTTTTTATATGCATCCATTGCCTTCACATACTCTCCCTCTTTCTCCATCTTTTCTGCCTTTTCGTTAAGTTCCGCAACTACCCTCTGTTTCCTCTCCATTTCCTCGCGACGCTTCCGTTCTATCTCCTTAACAATCGCATTTCCCTTCTCCAACATCATTTCACACCTATGCTTCCATTCAGTATAATCCGCAAAAACAGCATACCTGTATTTCTCGCACACTCCATCAAACCTTTGCCTTAACAATTGAAACTGCTTCATAAGAGCATCAAAGTCTACATCAGGAGGCTGAGGTTGAGAAGAAAACTTCTCTACTTCAGCCTCGCAGGCCCTCATATCTACTTTCGCCAGATGATTATAATACCAGAAGGCTACCCCTGCCGTCGCTACCAAAAGGAGCACAACAATTCCGATAACTAGAGTCTTTCGACTCCTCTTCTCCGCTATCTTACTACTCTTGCTGAGAATCTTATCCAGTTTCGCCTTTATATCGGAACGGTTCTTATCTATAGCCAATATCTTCCGATATATCTCGACAAGGCTTTCCTTGTCATCAATTTTATCAAAATAACGCGCAAGAAACTCATACTGTTTGATAGCCTCTACATTATCCTCCAAGTCAAGCGAAATATTCACAAGCATCTGTCTTATCTCTAAGTTATCAGGGGCAACCTCGACCAACTTGATAAGAATCTCTTTTGCTTCTTGGAGTTTATTAACTCGCCACAGATTGCGTGCTACAAACAAACCTTCCTTCAGCGCCTCTTCTTTATTCCCTTTGAGCAGATTGAATTTGAAAAGTTTTTCGTGTAATTGAAGGTTCTTCGGAGCAAGTTCAACCGCCTTCTGGTAAAGCGAAAGAGCGTCTTCGTCTGAGCCCTCTTCAACCAGAGCATCCGCTAATGCGGCATACTCCACCGCCGCATCTTTCTGATTACCGATATTCTCATAAAGTTGTGCCAATTTCTGCCTGAAAACCGAAGAGGGGGGTAGGTT
>JAOAAR010000401.1 GCA_026418755.1 Planctomycetota bacterium | reverse complement strand
AGCGGTAACGACGGCTTCCCCTATGAGGACAGAATCAAATCCCAGAAATTCGAGTCTTATTACATCCTCCCGAGACTTGACTCCACTCTCCGCAACCGTAATGACTCCTTTTGGAACAAAGCGAATCAAGTTCTCCGCCACCCTTAAATCTATCTCCATAGTCCTAAGGTTTCTTGTGTTTATTCCGACCACATCGCCTCCACAATCAAGCGCCCGTTCGAGTTCCTCTTCATCGTGGACTTCCACCAGAGGAGTCATTTTCAGTTTTCGGACAGCATCCAGCAGTTCTTGAAGAAGCACAGAATCAAGAAGAGCGGCTATCAGAAGAACTGCATCAGCGCCAAGCATTCGAGACTCATATATCTGGTAGATGTCGAAGATGAAATCCTTCCGCAGAACAGGCAAATGACAAGACGAATGGGCTTTTTCAATGTAATCCGGGCTACCGTGAAAAAAGTTCTCTTCGGTTATGACCGAAACAGCAGATGCACCACCCCTCTCATACTCCAACGCAATCTCTTCTACATCAAACGGAGTCCTTAAAACCCCTTTAACAGGCGAAACTTTTTTAATCTCTGCTATCAGAGATATTCCTCTTCCCTCTCTTCTCTTTATCGCAGAGCGAAAATCCCTTACATTGGACTCCTTTCCTGCCCGTCTCTTCACTTCATCGAGTGGAATCCTGCGTTTCGCCTTCACAAGAGATTCCTTTTTCTTCTCAACAATCTGACCTAAGACCATGCCATCTTCCACCTTCATACTCCACCTCTTGACAAAGACTGTGACAATTCTAAGAGAGAAATTAGCACCCTTTTCGCACTTCCTGACAGGATGGACTCGCGGGCAAGAGCGACTCCCTCAGACAAGTTATCCACTTTACCTGCGGCGTAGAGCGCAAGAGCAGCGTTAAACAATACCGTGTCCGAACGAGAACTCTTCTCTCCACCCAGAATCCGAGAAGTGATTTCAGCGTTCTCTTTCGGCGTCCCTCCCTTAAAACTCTCTTTCTCCCCTCTGGTAAAACCCAAATCCTCCGGGGCAATCGTGAACTCGGAAACACTTCCGTCCTTAAAGATGAGGATTCTGTTCTGTCTCTTATACACATCT
>JAOAAR010000400.1 GCA_026418755.1 Planctomycetota bacterium | reverse complement strand
GCACATATCGCCGCCGCTGTCGGAGCGCCTCTGGTTGTCATTTTCGGCGGAGACAATTATCCTAACAAGTGGCTGCCTGTCGGTCCTGCCCCTGTGACTACCCTGCGCCATCCGACAGATTGCAGTCCGTGTTTCAGAGAAACTTGCCTTCATAGAAAGTGCCTTGATGGAATAACCGTCGAAAAAGTCTTCGATGAAGTTAAGAGATGTATGGGATAGAGAGGTAGTCGGCAAGATAAACATTTCAGATGTCGAAAAAAGCCATCAGACAAATGATGTGAAAGACGAAGAAGCCATTAAATGGTAAAAAAGAATCTAACAAGAATGTTTGTAAAGTCTCTTCGCAAAAGGGGCTTGAGCCTTGTGAAGTGCGTCCTCTTCACTTCTTTTTCTTCTCTTTTCTGCATCGCTCAAATCACATCCATTAAAGATTGACCCAACATTCTTTTAATCTTCCGGCTTACCTTTTGGAGGCTGGATGGGTGGTTTATCTCTCTGCGTTTTTAAAGTGAAAGTCAAGGAAACCTCTGCATTTTACGCAGTTGGTTTGACTGAGAGGTTGGATGGTGGTAAAATAGACAGAGGATTTGATGTAGGCGTGGCATTTATGGAGCAGGCGCAGGTCAAGCGTCCAAGCGGAGGAATCATAGAGGGGTATTCTATTCTAGCGCGCCTGGGCAAAGGCGGGATGGGAGCGGTTTTCAAAGCCGTCCATATGGAGACAGGCAAACTGGTGGCACTCAAGATTCTGCCTGTCAACCTGGCGAAGAATAAGAACTACATTAGGCGGTTTTTGAGAGAGGCAAAGAGCGCCGCTCAGTTCGACCACCCCAACCTTACTCGCGTATATGAGGTAGGCAACTATCGCGGCATATTCTATTTCTCTATGGAGTATGTTGACGGTGAGACATTGATTGACTATCTAAAGCGGAAGGGGAGACTGTCTCCATCCGAGAGTCTTGAAATAGTAAAGCAGGTCGCTTTAGGGCTGAAGCATGCTCACGAGCGTGGAATCATCCACAGAGACATAAAACCGGAGAACATAATGGTTGCAAGGGATGGTTGCGTGAAATTGACAGATATGGGGTTAGCGAAGAAGGTCGGTGCTGTTGAGCAGGATATTACGGTGACAGGACAGGTGGTCGGGACGCCGTGTTATATGG
>JAOAAR010000399.1 GCA_026418755.1 Planctomycetota bacterium | reverse complement strand
GATGTGTATAAGAGACAGATACCTGAGCCGCCACCACTCAAGCCATTCTTGTATTGTCTTCTCTTCACCGCGATAAGTATCCCTAACCCTTTTTAGCACTACAAATGCCTTCTTTAACTCATCGGCTGTGGTATCACTTTCTGTAAAAACCTGCTCTAATACCATAAAGAAGCGTCCTTACAGAGAGTTCATCTTACATACAGTATTTTTGAACTAACTCTCCTTGAAATGCACTTCAAGAAAAGGTTTTCAACCTTCATCAACAGTTCTCTATTTTATGGCACCCTTTCCCCTTGACTCCTTTTCTTTCCCTTTCCACCCTCAATTTTTTACAACCATACCTTTAATAAACAACTTCGCCTCAATGTCTCTCGCACCTCCTCGCATTCACCCTTCTCGAAATTTGTTCTTATTTCTTAGCACTCAACTGTTCAACGAACGCTTCGATTTGGGTCCTTGCCTGCTCTTCAGAATAGAGCCTTAAATCGTTCAAATCACCTGATATCACTACAAATGGAATGCCGATTTTCTCTCTCAATCTTTGCGGCATACCGTGCCTCGAATTCGTATTGTTCGGACATGTCTTCGAATCGTGATAAATTATTCCGTCCAGTTTGAACAGATTGACCATTCTTTCAATATACTTTTCTTTCCAATCATCATCACGAACAATGAACAGTTCCGTATATGCTCGCGCCATACTCTCAAACGGCTCTTTTGGCTCCAGTTGCTCGAATATCCACGAATTGCAGTATGTTGACGCTACAACACAGCATTTCAGGTCCCAGAACAATTCGCTCAGTTCACGCAGTTTACCCCAGACAGGCATCCCTTCCCAATAAAGTCTGAATTTTTCATTCTCAATCGCGCCAACTCTGTTTTTTACACGCTCTTTTAATTCTTTAAGTAGTTCTCTGTAATAGTTGTTTGCATGCTCCGTTCCTCGCAAAACAACAGCAGGTCCCATATGGATACAGCCATCGAAAAATGTGAGTGGCGACGGAACTGCAGAAGCAGTTTCAAGAACTTCACGCCACAATTTTGAACATTCCCGTGATAATTTCACAGTCTCCCTTAACCTGTCGATGTCGAATTTAACTCCTGAAACCTGTTCAAGAGTCGGAACGAGAGACTTCATCTGCGCCGCAATGTCTTCTATGTGCACCTGTCTCTTATACACATCT
>JAOAAR010000398.1 GCA_026418755.1 Planctomycetota bacterium | reverse complement strand
TGTTACTTCTGCTGTTGGCTTGCGCAAAATGAGAACCGCTCTCAATCCGAAACGGGCACAGGCAACCGCTGTCGCGCGACAATGGTTCGAGTCAGCACCTCCACAGGTCACTATTGTGTCATAGTTCTTTCTCAACGCATCCGCCACGATGTATTCCAACTTGCGGATTTTGTTACCTGTCTCTACACCGCCTGTCATATCATCCCGCTTTATATAAACCTCAACGCCAAAAGATTCGCTTAAACGCTCAAGCCGATGAATCGGAGTCGGTAGGTTCGCAAGACTTACTCGAGGTAAAGACTTCAGATTCACAAAAGAATCTCCTTACAGAATATAGCGGCTTGTGTCTATGTCCTCGACAAGTCCACTCAATTTCTGCCTGACAAACTCTTCGTCAATTATCACCTTCTGCCCTGCCATATCGGGCGCATTGAAAAGTATCTCTTCCAACAGTTTTTCAAAAATTGTGTAGAGACGGCGTGCGCCGATGTTCTCCATCTTACGGTTCACTTCCGCCGCCATTTGCGCCATTGCAGACAGCGCTCTCTCAGTGAACTCCAATTCAACATTTTCAGCAGCCAAAAGCGCTTTGTACTGCTTCGTGAGCGCATTCTCCGGTTCGGTCATGATTTTCAAAAACTCTTCCTCTCCCAGTGGTGAAAGTTCTACACGAATCGGAAACCTGCCCTGAAGTTCAGGAATCAAATCGGACGGTTTTGCAACATTAAAAGCGCCTGCGCCGATGTACAGTATGTGGTCCGTCTTCACAGGACCATAACGAGTAAGAACTGTCGTTCCTTCAAGAATCGGCAATAGATCACGCTGCACACCTTCACGGCTCACATCAGGACCATGCCCTTTCGTCTCTCTTCCTGCAATTTTATCCAACTCGTCAATGAATATTATGCCTGATTCTTGCGCTGCCCGCAGTCCCTCCCGCTTTACCTTCTCCTTGTCTAACAGTCTCTCCGCTTCGCGCTCGATAATTATGCTGAGCGCTTCGTTCACCTTCACCTTCTTACTCTTCTGCTCGCTGGGGCCAAACTTTTCAAAAAAGTTTTGCAAATCGAACCCCAAATGTTCAATACCAGAAGAGGAAAAAACCTGCATCATCGGAGTAACTCGCACTTCTACTTCAATCTCTACCTCGCGCTCATCCAGTTCTCCGCTCTTAAGCATTTTTCTGAACCGCTCACGGGTTCTGTCATAAGTCTCCGATATATTC
>JAOAAR010000397.1 GCA_026418755.1 Planctomycetota bacterium | reverse complement strand
AGACAGAGATTGTGGTGTAGAAAAAAGAGCAACAGAAGATTTCATCATCTCTTTTAGGCAGGATGCCTCTGTTAAAACTTTTTCTTTCTCATCACCGGATCTGTAGATTGGAATGATGACGGCTTTGATAGGAGCGATTTTAGGAGGAAGAACGAGCCCCTTGTCATCCGAATGTGCCATAATTACGGCACCAATCAGTCTCGTTGAAACTCCCCACGAGGTCTGCCACACATAGCGGAGTTCTCCTTTTTCATCCTGAAATCTCACTTCAAAAGGTTTGGAGAAATTCTGTCCGAGGTCGTGGGAGGTGCCCATCTGAAGCGCTTTGCAATCCTGCATCAGTCCTTCAATTGTGTATGTAGCGACTGCACCAGCAAACTTCTGCCTCTCACTTTTGCTGCCGACAAGAACAGGAACTGCGAGAAATCCCTCGGCAAACTCTCTATACACATTATTCAGAATCATAAGACATTCTTCCTGGGCTTCCTCGTGAGTAGCATGTGCGGTATGCCCTTCCTGCCAGAGAAATTCAAGGGTACGCAAAAAGAGGCGGGTGCGCAATTCCCATCTCACAATGTTTGCCCATTGATTCAAAAGAAGCGGCAAATCACGCCAAGAACTTATCCATTTCGAGAACATTATATACATAATCGTCTCGGAAGTAGGGCGTACATATAGAGGCTCTTCGAGCAACTTACCACCTCCGTGGGTGACAACAGCACACTCGGGAGCAAACCCCTCAATATGCTCCGCTTCCTTCGAAAGAAGCGACTTAGGAATGAGCAGTGGAAAATATGCGTTCTGGTGAAACTTTCCGCCTACTCCTGTCGTCTTTATCCGTCTGTCGAGTTCGCTCTGAATCGCTTCCCAGAGAGCGAAGCCGTAGGGACGAATCACCATACATCCGCGCACTGGAGCGTAGTCCGCCAACTCCGCTTTAAGAACTATATCCGAATACCACGAAGAATAATCTTCCTCTTTCGATGTCACACCGCGCTCACCCACATTTTCTCCTCTCTATTCCTTCTCCTCGATGCTTTTCACATCACTCTTCTTAACACTCCTCTCAATAGTGCTTTCACCTCGCTTTTGCATGACAACTATCTCATCCTTTGTCTCCTTCTCCTTGATAAGGTAACCTTCAATAATCGTGTCGTCATTCAGCGTAATAACTACGGGTTTGCCTGGAAGTTTTTCGGTGGCTGGCAGATTAAGCCCTCCAAAATGCATATATCGTGCCTGGAGAGAAA
>JAOAAR010000396.1 GCA_026418755.1 Planctomycetota bacterium | reverse complement strand
AGATAGGGAAGTGTTTGGCTGGCAAACTCTTTTTCTAACACATAAGGCAAAATGGCAAGAGCAGGTTGAAAAGGTTCGCTCCATCCTCAGTAGGAATTGGAAAAGCATAGCCCAACAAAACCTGTTAACAGCACAGATTGAAACATCAAGTGGTGAAACATTGCCAGGCGGACTTGACCCAATAGCATTTAAAGGATTACGAGGCAAGACACTTTCTGACTGTAATGAAAAACAACTTAAAGTAGATTCCGCAAATTGGGCGCTTGCTTGCCTTGGTGGTGCGATTGCAACACGGTATAAGTGGCAACGCTCTAAACATATTTCCTCCTACTTCGCTATTTTCCCAACCCCTCAGAATATCTCTTTTGGTGAGTTTCGGGAAATAAAGAAAAGAGTAGTCGAAAGACACGAGCTCAATCATATGTCAGTCGAGACCTCGGCAGCACATTACGCAGTCCTTCTCGCAGATGAAATTCGCAAAGAGAGGGCAAATAAGCGAAGTGATGCTTTCCGTTTCGGCTCCTTGCATTATTTTACCCTTGCAAGCGCAGGACAGCAATTTAAGGTAACAGCAGGCGGAAATTTCGCCGTCAACAATCTCGTAGATTTTGCGTTGAAAGGAGAACATCTCGATAAAGTTTTATCCACCTGGGACTATCTTTTCAGAGTTGGTAGCGTAAGAGGAGAGGAAGAAGTGGCAGAAGCGATAACCCATTTCGTAATGCATCCATCTGTTGAAACATACGAAGCACATATAAAGGCATTTCTAAGAAGATTGCTTCGAAGTGGAGTTAAGGAAGAGAATCTTTATGATGATAAGACTCTTTTGGAGGCTATGCGATATGCTGAAACTTTCTGAAATCTATTCTGATGATGCGGTAAAGGAGTTTGGAGGACGCTTGAGAATCGCTGTAAGGATGTTTGATGATTATGCAACATTGACAGAGCTTGAAAATGTTGAGAAACAGGAAGAGTTTGCAGAAGTTATCAAGCGTTTCTTGCGCCGCTTTGAGGTAAATGCCAAGAAGTACAAACTGCGCCATCCGTCAGATGCTCAACTTGAACATTTGATGAAACTGGCGCAAGAGAATACGAGGCTCGTGCGTGCCGCACTTATCTCCTATGCACTCGTTAAATCCGAAAAACTTGAAGATGAAGTTTCTGAATAGGAGGGATTGAAAATGAGCGACAAGAAAAGTTTGTTTGAAGTGGCGATTTTGGGAAGAGTAACATGGAATCTTCACTCTCTTAACAA
>JAOAAR010000395.1 GCA_026418755.1 Planctomycetota bacterium | reverse complement strand
CGGTACTCCGCTCCATTCCTGTTCAAAGGAGTTTCAACAGGTTTTCAACGAGACTAACATTGTCCTCGCAAAAGGACAAGCAAACTACGAGACCCTCGAGTCTGAGGTTACACCAGGTAGCCCATTCGCTGGAAAGCCTATCTATTTCCTCCTAACCGTCAAGTGTGATGTCGTTTCGGAAGTTCTTGGTCTGCCTCTTGGAACTCCAGTCTTGGTCAAGGAATTGTAGGAGATAGAAAAATGTCAATTCACAGAAGTCTTGTTCTTAAACGCTCTGGCGCATCAAAACGCTCCGTCTTAACACGCCACGAACGACTCCAGAAATTGCTGGAAGAAGGAAAACGGAAAGAAGAAGAGTCCGTTTTTGGACTTCCCAAAGTCCGTGTTTATGTGGCGAAGAAACGGAAAAAGGCAAAGAAACAGAAAGAGAAGCCTACAACCGAAACACCTGCGCAGCAATAAAATCTGCTGTCTCTTCCTTCTCCTTATTTTACAGAGCTCTAATCGCAGACTCTTGAAGAGAGTTACTCTGCCGAATCTCGGAACTTTTGTAAATCTACCAGTTCTCCGCGGAATCTAACCCCTTCTAGTTCAAGAAGTCTTTTCTTCAAATCAAGACCCCCGCCATATCCTCCTAACGAGCCATCGCTACGGACGACCCGATGGCAAGGGATGATTATTATGATAGGATTGCGCCCCATAGCGCCGCCAACCGCACGGACCGCCTTCGGATTGCCCATCTTTCGAGCGATGTCTCTATATGTCGTGACCCTTCCGTGAGGAATATTTCTGGTGAGAAGAAGCGCCTTTTGGTCGAAAGAACTTATTCCTGTCAGGTCAATGTCGAAAGTGCAGATGGGAAAATTCCCACGACAGTAATTGCTCACAAAACGAATAATATCTCTTGTGAGAGAAGCGTCGAGGACAGGCTCAGAGCGGAAGCGACGTTTGAGCCTATCAAGATGTAATCTTTCCTCGCGGAAGAAGTTGAGTGTGCAGATTCCACGCTCACTGAACGCTGCAAACAAAGTGCCTATTGGACTGTCAAAGATTGTGTATCCGACCATTCTTCTTCTCTCCCACAAGGATTAAGTAAGATAGGCAAGAAGTCGGGGTAAGATTGCGGTGGCATTTGAATGAATTGTGACTACGGCATTCTCGTCAAGAGGAGTTGGCTCTGCGTTTATGATGGCAAGTTTTTCAGCGTATTGTGGAATAGCGGCGGCAGGATAAACCAGAAGCGAAGAGCCAATACAGATGGCAAGA
>JAOAAR010000394.1 GCA_026418755.1 Planctomycetota bacterium | reverse complement strand
AGATGTGTATAAGAGACAGGAGTTCCATCACGCATGCAACCCCTAACACCGCCTTCGGATTCTCTGCTTCTACCACTCTCTTTGCAAATGTGCCGCCCGGTATCACAAAGACCCTTAAACTTGGAAACGCCCCTTTCAACCTCCCAACCACACATTTTCCGCAGTTAAGACATTCTATTCCCTTTTTCGAGTCTATTTTTGCCTTGCAATCTCTATCTCTTAAACACTGGGGAAGGATGACAATTTTATCGGAAATTCCGACCTTATAGTATCGCTCCGAGTTTAACCTGTTGGCAAGAGAGATAGCAGCGTGTTCAACGCTCCATCCGTCGCCAAGTAACACCCTGCCAATAGGTGTGAGCATGCCTCGATAAAACTTTAAGAGAAACATCGCAAATGTAGGGAAAGGAGGCTTCCGCCCCTTATGCGCCACACACATGGCAAACGCCGCCAGTACATAAAATAGGCAGAAGACCGTTCCTGCAACAACAACCACCACCCCAACCGTAAAAACCGCTTTCTCCACGCTCCTTCGCCCGACCAATCAATTCAATTATCCTTTTTTTCTTCCTCTATGCAACAATCTGCTGTAGAAAGCCGAATGGGATCGGCAAAGAATAATTTCCTTCTATGAGGCAAGGATGGGTTATGTACACTCGGGAGTGCCGTGTTTGATGTTTTCCAAAACATCCACTGTTGCGCCTGCTATGATTCCTGCATCTGCTGCGGCAAATAATCCTTCGGAAATGACTCTTTTGAGAGGAACAGAGAACTGCTCCGCAGCCGCCTTTGCTGTTTCGTATTCTACGCTTACATTTATTATCTTCTCTTTACTTACCCCGACCTTGACCGTTAGTTCTCCAAACTTTGTCTGTAAAGAGACATAATGGCGCTCAAGAACAGTTCTTTGGACAGGATAGCGTCTCACGCCAAGAGTGGTAGTCTCTTCGAAGAAAACCCTCTCGACTTGCTCGAGCGTCTCTTGTTTGACAAGTGCACAGAGTTTGACCCCTAATCGTCCTTTCTTGCCATGGGTCGGCTCTGCCCAGGCATCGGATGCGCCTGATGAGACGATTCTCTCAATAGCATGTGCTACCACGCGGGGCTCAGCATCGTCTATATTTGCTTCCATCTGCCACATCAAAGGCTCTTGTTCAATGTAAAGTCTGCCTATGGTTATGCGTAGAACATTCGGAATTCCTGTTATGTTTCTGTGTCTTGAGCCTGCACCGTAGCCTACCTGCTCTATGACTATCTGCGGAGGGA
>JAOAAR010000040.1 GCA_026418755.1 Planctomycetota bacterium | reverse complement strand
GATGGCTGGGCAGTAGAGGAGGGGGGGAGATGGAACGCGACTACGCATGCACGGACTCCCAATCATAAGAGGCTGTTTGAGCGGTTCGGTGCGAGTCGGCTTTTGTGTCATGGGCGGTATGTAGGACTTCCGGATGGAATAATGGGCAATTCAGAGGTGGGGCACTCGAACATAGGGGCTGGGCGGATAGTTAAGCAAGAATCGCTTCACATCAGGGAGAAGGTGGAGAACGGAGAGTTTTTCAAAAACGAGGTGCTTCTTTCAGTAATGAGGAAGTGTAGAGAATCAGGGGGCGCATTACACTTGATGGGTTTATGTTCGGATGGGATAGTTCATTCTGATATAGAGCATTTGAGGGCGTTACTTAAGATGGCGCGGCAGAACAGAGTGAGTAAGGTATATTTACATCTATTTTTGGACGGCAGGGATGTGGCACCGAAGAGTGCGCTTAAGTACATAAGGCAGGTGGAAGAGTGGTGTAAGGAGTACGGAGGGAAGGTTGCGACGGTTGGTGGGCGGTATTGGGGGATGGACAGAGACAAGAGATGGGAAAGGACGAAGATTGCGTATGATGCGATTGTATGGGGAAAAGGGGAACGGTTTGAAGAGAGTGCCGAAGAGGCGTTAGAGAATGCCTACAGAAGGGGAGAAACGGACGAGTTTGTGAAACCTGTTGTGATAAGGAATAAAGAGTTTGTTTATAAGGGGATGGAGAAAGGAGACGGAGTTATTTTTTTTAATTTTCGGGCTGACCGAGGAAGGCAATTGACGAGGGCTCTTGTTGCTGATAATTTTAATGAATTTGAGAGAAAATATGACGAGAAATTGAAGGAGAGGATGGCAACATTTACTCTTTATGATGGGGCGTTAGATGTACCCTATGCATTTTCGCTTCCTCCTGTGGAGAAGAATCTCGGGAAGGTTTTATCGGAGAATGGACTTAAGCAGTTTCGGATAGCGGAGACAGAGAAGTATGCACATGTGACATATTTTTTCAACAATGGGAGGGAGGTTCCTTATGATGGAGAGGAGAGGCTTCTTATTCCGTCGCCGAAGGTGGCGACTTATGATATGAAGCCTGAGATGAGTGCGTATGAAGTGACAGATGCGCTGCTTAAGAGGCTGGATGAGAGGGTAGATGATTTTGTGGTGGTGAATTATGCGAACTGTGATATGGTGGGGCATACAGGGGTATTTGAGGCTGCGGTGAAGGCGGTTGAAGTAGTAGATGAGTGTGTTGGGCGGGTAGTTGAGTGTGTTTTCAGATTGGGAGGGGTTGTTGTTGTGACGGCTGACCATGGGAACTGTGAGGTGATGCAAGATGAGGAGGGCTCGCCGCACACATATCACACATTGAATCCTGTGCATTTCTGTATAGCGGATAGTAGAGGGAATAGGTACAAGTTGAGAGAGAGTGGGGTTTTGGCAGATGTGGCGCCGACTGTATTGGATTTATTGGGTTTAGAGAAGCCGGATGAGATGAGCGGAGAGAGTATGATTGAGGGCGGATAGGGAGTGAAGGCAAAATATGAGGTGGTCGGGTTGCAGATGGGGTTTAGTTGGGAAGGGGTAGATTGTTCTGCTGTTGGCGAATTGAAGCATGCATTCATGTCATACACACCACTAAAGAGTAATTGAAAGGTCATAAGGTTAAGATTTTCATTTCTATGACAGAATATTGTGTGCAAGTTGCGTCTTATATATATATAATTGATACTGAAATAGGAAAAGGGTTTTTTAGGAGGAGTTATATGCGATTAGGAATCACTTTTGGCTTAATAGCGGTTTTGGTGTTGGGGGTTGGGTGTAGCGGTAATGGTGGAGGTTCGGGAGGTTCCGCGGCTACCTCACTCGCGCAGTTAATATTCAAGGCGCGTGATGATGCTGGTAAGCCGATAGAATACAATTCGGTTCTTTCACAGGTGGCGCAGAAGTATGCTGATGAATATGCGCAGGTGAAGACATTGAGTCCGACGCCACACAACAGTACAGCGATTCATGCTGATGTGCAGGCGATTGATCCTGCTTATGCGGCGACCATATCAAATGAGGTTGAGGTTATCTATATTGACACCGCGGAGAAGGCTGGCAATGCTAACCTTGCGTGGGAGAATCATTTCAAAACCAACTCCTCAATCAATGATGGCAATCTTGACCAGTATGGGGTTGGCTTTGCCAAGTTTGACAACAATTTTGGAGGCGGGATGAAGCGGTACTTCGTCTGGGTTGTCGTTATGGCGAATAAAAACTGAAGTTCTGCTTTAGAGTTCGGTTTAAGAATCAGGCATAAGAGAGAATTAATCTGGTTTTTGTGCGTATAAAGTAGGGAGGGGTGGAGCATTTTGTATGCGTTTTGTGGGTGGGGTATTTATTTTCATTTCTCTGGTTCTGCTGTATGCGGATGAAGTGGTTTTGAAGGATGGAAGTACTTTGCGCGGTGATATTCGCGAGGATGGGGAGCATTTCGTCGTAATGGGGCGTTTCGGAAAAGTCACAGTGAAGAAGAGTGACATTGCACGAATAAGGGCAGGTGAAGACAAGAGGATCAAGTATGCAGAGTATGAGAGGCGAGCATCCGAGCAAGATATGAGAGCGCAGATTCGTTTGGCTGAGTTAGCGAGGGAAGAAGGGTTGAGAGAGGAGGAAATATTTCACTTGTTTGTTGCGTTGAAGAGTGCGCCTGAGGATGTGAAACTGCTTCATCGCCTGGGTTTTTTGTGGGTCGATGGAAGATGGAGGAGTGAGAAAAGGCTTTATAGGGAGGACGGGTGGCGTTTTGTGAATGGCAAGTGGTTGTCACCTGAAGAGACAGAGAGAAAAAGGGAAGAAGAAGAGAGGAAGAGGAAGGAGGCAAAGGAGCGGCAGAGGCGAATCTCTGAGCGGATTTCGCAGTTAAGACGGAAGGAGGAGGAGAGCAAGAGGCACGGGGACGAGCCGGGGGTTTTAGGGTTAGATTATTGTGAGAGGTCGAGCGCTTTGCCTACCTCATCGCATCTTTATGAGCAGTATGAATACATACCGTTCGGGAACGGGTATTTGATTGTAAGGAAGAGTTATTGGGAGTCGAGGTGGTGGCGTTTCTATGGGTATCCTGTTTATCGGGGTTATCCTGTGGTGACGAGTTACAGGTTTATCTGGCAGAGGTAGTGGTATGAGAATCTTTTTGATTCTATTTATTCTGGTAGGGTTAGTTTTTGCGGCGGTTTCGGTAGTTGGAGATTCGGGAGGTGAGAGAGAGAAGAGGATAAAGGAGAGTCGTATAAGGGCGTTTACATATTTTGCGGATGGGGATTTTGAAGGTGCCATACAAGAGATGGAGAGGTTGAAGAAGGAGTTTCCGATGTCGGATGTGATTTTGAGTGACCTTGCGCTTCTGAAGCATTTGGGAGGGAAGAGTGAAGAGGCGTGCGATTTGCTTGAGCGGAGAGTAGAGAAGGGGGGCTGTGAGGAGTGGATTTTGAGAGTATATGCGAGTGCTGCGCTGGGAGCGGGGAGGTTTGGTGCGGCGTTAAGGAGTGCGGAGCGAGTTTTAGAGAAGGAGCCGACAGATAGTGGGATGAAGGGGGTGAGGGCGGCAGCATTGTATGAGTTAGGTGCAGAGGAGAAGGCGCTTCAGATTTTCGAGGAGGCGGTTCTGGAGGGAGAGGACACCACTCTTTTGCGCTACGGTGTGGATTATCTTTCGAGGGCGGGGCGGAGCAGCAGTGCATTGAGTGCAGCGGAGAGATATATTGAGTTGAGTGATTCTGCTGACGGATACATTTTGCGTGCATCTGTATATTGTAAGATGGGAGAGCCGGAGAAGGCGATAGAAGACTATAAGAAAGCGAGGCAGAAGTCAGCATCTCTTTCAAGACTGTGTGAAGAGATGATAAAGAGGTTAAAGGAGAGTGACTAAGTGGTCACACTTCTGAAGACTTTATCTGAGACGAAGATGGGTGCGTTGTAGTGAGCAGCGAGGGTGAGTGCGTCTGAGGGGCGAGAATCGATTTCGAGGCATTTACCTTCTATGTCGATTGAGATGAGGGCGTAGAATGTATTACCGCGCAGGTCTGTGATTATAACTTTCGAGACTCTTGCGTTTAATCCGTTCAAGATGTGGAGGATGAGTTCGTGAGTCATGGGGCGTTCAGGTTTTTCGTTGTTGAGGGCGCGGTGAAGTGCAAGGGCTTCGATTGTACCGATTATGATAGGGAAGCATCTTGCGGCAGCATTTTTTTCTCGTAGGAAGACCATTTGGCTATCCGAGGTTTGGTCGATAACGAGTCTTGATATTTCGGACTCGATGAGTTTTTCCACAGTTTAATCCTCCCCTGTTTATCGTTTATTATACATATTTCAGAGGGAAAAACAACGATTAAGCGGCTGATGAGGAAACTCTATATGGAGAAGCAGGATTCTGGTCTTGGAATTTGAACGAAGGTGATGATGAGCCGCTTCAAGTTAAAGGTTATTCTACTTTTTAGGGCGGTCAGAGTTTGAGCAGGCTATCTGTTATTGAGCGGCTCGGTGCCATTGTCTGCTTGTGTCCACTGAACCGACTTTATTCAGTCGTCTCGCTCGTGCAAGGGCATCTCGTTTGAGTTGAGAGACTCGTCCTCTTGTTGCGTTAAGCCTCAGACTAATCTCTTTGATGTTGAGTCCATCGCGGTAAAACCATTCGACCACCTTACGCTCTGCTTCTGTTAGTTTGGAAAGAGTTGTTTCCACCAGGTCTTGTGTTTCCACGGTTTCTGGTGGAGACGGAGTCTTCACATCTCTAACCATTTCTGCCACACTTATCTCTTCGTTGTTCTCGTAAACGGGGTTCATTTCATCAAGCGATGTGACGGAAAGTCCGTTTTTGAGCAGCCATTCCACTTCACGAGTAGGAACTCTCGCTTCTTTTGCGATTTCATCATAGGAGACAAAGCGGGTACCGCATTCTGAGAGTTTTTCTTGCGCTTTTAAGACTCTCTTTCGGACAATCCGTGCTTTTCTTGAAAACCATCCTTCGTTGCGTAGGCTGTCAATCATTGCTCCTCGGATGCGTTCCCTTATGAATGTGCAGAACTTGACTCCTTTCGAAGGGTCATACTTTTTGGCTGCGGCAAGAACTCCCAAAATTCCAAAAGCAATCAAGTCTTCGACCATGATGTTGCTCATAAATTGCCCAGCCATAACCTCAGCAACTCCTTCTACTTGTTTGTAGTAACGCTTTACTATCTCGTTCCGAGCCTCAACATCGTTGTTCTCTTTGTAGAGTTTCCACAATTCCGATTCTTTTAGTTCGTCATACTTCATATCCACCCCTCCTAAGAAGACCATTAAGACCTTTCCTTTTTGAATTTTTCTGCTATTTTCGACAATGACCATCCCTTCTTTTTTAAGCTCTGAATTTTTCTTAAGGCAGCAAACACTTCTTTGCCGAAGAGTCTGTGTCCACCTCGTGTTCTCATTTTTTCTTTGATAAGACCCATTAGTAGATAGTTATGGACCATTTGTCTGGAAAGACCGACAAATTCTGTGATATCGCTCATTCTGTAAAGTTTTTCTGGCAATTTTATTCTTCCCACTGCTTACATCCTCAATATTTTCTATTTTACATTTAACACAATGTCAAATATGTTGTCAAGAGAAAAACAGAAAATGCAAAGAAAAAATTTTAAAAAGTCAGACTTTCCACAAAATGTCGAAGAGACGAAAGACAAGAAACACTATTTCTTGTAGATTAAAGAATGCGCATCAATCATTTTGAGGCACAAAGTCACCTTCCTTTTTGAGAAGCATCGCGCTTTATAATGTGAGGTTTGTAATCCAGTATGAATTTATGAAAAGCAGGATAAACAGTCGGACTGAAGCCAAAAAACTGCATCTCTTTTGACGCTTCAGAATTCTCCCAGCCATCTATTTCTATGCGGTAGAGGGCGCAAAAAACACCAGTTCTATCAACCCCTCTACGACAGTGGAAAAATACAGGTTTTTTTGAAGGGTCGGAGACAATCTCAAAAAACTTTTTAACCTGCTCTTCCGTAGGAGGCTCGCCCGAAATGTCACTCATCGGGATTCTTATATGTTCAATCCCGTTTTTTGCAAGCAAATCGTCATATTCTTTCCTTTCCGAAGAGCGTAAATCTATGACTGTTCGAACCCCTAACCGTTTGAGTTCTTTTACTCCTTTCTCATCGGGTTGTCCACCGCGATAAACTCCTTCTCCGACGAGGGCGAATCTGTCTATGGGTCCTGGTAAGCGCTTCGCAAAATGGGGTGGCGGTGGTGAAGGAGAAGAGCAAACAGAGCCCGTCAAAGAGAAAAGCAGGACAAAAAGCATAAAAGAGATTTTTCGCAAAGAGATTCTCATAACTTTCTTCTCCTCACTTTGCTCCGAATGGTATCTCTGCTCCTCCTGCAACTGTTGCTGTCTGTTTTGATTTCAAAAGTCTTGCCTGTCGCATGAACCAGGCGCCAAGAACCGCCTCTAACTCTTTAGCAGTCACAGTACCATTGGCGTTAGTATCCGCAATCCGAAACAGAGTGCTGAATGTCGCACAAAACAGAGACACATCGCCTTTAAGCAGAAATTTTTCGCCTGGGCTGCGTGTGAAGAGGACAAGGGTCGTGCTACCACCGCTATAGCGCCACACACCGTGAGGCGCAACCAGGTCACATAAGAGAACAATTCTCTCCGAGCGCAACATCTGAACAATGCTAAGAAGATTCTCTATATTAAACTCCCTGGGGGGTGATTTAAGTTTCACATTGCCGCTCGCATCGGCAGGAAGCGCAAGATAAAGGATGACCGTCTTTGCTCCTCGAACACTTGCTCCTTTGACCAGTTCTTCCACCTGACTCAATTTTGCTGAATCTCCGACAAGGAGATGGGCTACATTTTCTCCTTTCACCATTCCTTTTACTGTATTTAGGAACTGCCACGCCGAGCGCTCCGCTGAGGGGGTCTCTTCCGTATCTCTTCCCATAGCGAGAATAAACGCCTCATATGGTAAATCTTTTTTTGGCTCAGTAGGCGATGCATCTGTTGGGACGGAAGGTGTAGGGGTAGCAGGTATCTTTGGCATCTCGGGTTTCTTGAACAGTTTTGCCAGTCGCACCGGTTCGCACCAACTGGTTAAGGTGAAAAAAACTGCTGTTTTCAAATCTTCATTTACTGCTGGTTCAGCCTTTTCTCTTATCTTTTTGTAGTTACCTTCATGGAGGGATGAAGGAACGCGCCAGATTCCCCAGATTTTGAACCCGCGCTGATAGTCATTCAGTGTCACTCTTGTCTTCGAACGAGCCTCGATGCGCACTGGTGGACTTCTTCTGTTATGTGTCGAGTAAAGGTCAAGAGTAGCAAGCGCTTCCACGCTATAAACCTCATCTGCTATTAATGCGCTCAGAAACTCAGAAATAGACCAGATAACGACCTTTGGGATACGCCAACCTGTATAGTCCTCGTAACGCACATCACCATACAACACCTGTGGCAGAATCAGTATATCTGCGCCATTTTTATAAGCGGTCTCCAACGCTGTCTGAATGTCTGTCTCCGTAACAACCGTCACCGACCTGAAAAGAGAAGTCTTCTCCAAGACATCTGTAATTATATTTGCAGAACCTTTCACGCCGTCCTGATTGTTCTCTCTCACATCCATTACCGCCACATTGTAAGGAAAAGGCTCGGTTATTTGTTTAAGAGCCTCAGATACTTCTGCCCGCTTTTCAAAAGGAGGCGTATCAACCGAAGCGCAACCTGCGAAGAATAAACATCCAATCCACACCACCCATCTCATCTTTTTCATTCTGCCTACCATTCTGTTTTTCGCCCTCTTAAGGTTGATATTCATAAGCGCCAATGTCAAGTTTGTAATTGTGAAATCGCTTATAATTACCCGCATCGTAAGTCACTCCTACTCTTCCAGGTCCCATAAGCAGATAAGTAGAATCCGCGATGTCCTTACACGGCGATGTGCTCTGCAATCTGAAATCTCTACCCGTCGGGCTGACAAACTGTGGAATCTCAGTAATGCAGTTTGAGTCTGCAGTCACAATGCCGTTTCCTTTTATGTTGTTGGAGTTAAGCGAGTTGCTCGCATAATCGCAGGTGTACAACCAGACTCGGTCTTCCGCTGTATTGGTCCAGATCTGGTTTCCGTTACCTGCCGTGGAGATGTTCCCCCACAGGATTGTGTTCTTGAGCACCGGCTTCGAACCGCCGTAAACACCGATGCCGCCACCTGTGCCTGCTGAGTTGTATGCAATCGTGCAGTTGATGAAAACAGGATTCGAGTAAGAACAATATACTCCGCCACCCCACTGAGTATTGGAATTATACACAATCGCACAGTTTATAAACACGGGACTTGAACTCATCAGATAAACTCCTGCCCCAGGCTGATTTCCAGGATTGAGCACGCAGTCTCGAATGAAGCAGTTTATGAATGTTGGGTTCGATGCGACACAGTAAATACCGCCACCGCCGTCCCCTCCTGCGCCGTTTTTAACAGTAAATCCTTCAATAACCGCTTCAGGCGATTCTCCCTTTAAGAGATAGAACCCTCGAGAAAGATTCTCACAATCTATAATACAAGCACCTGCTCCATTTGCGGAACGCAACCAGATGTTTTTTCCTTTTAAGTTTAACTGTTTGTTCCCGGAACCAGTGTAAGTTCCGTCAGAGACCAGTACGCCGTCGCCATCGGATGCCGCATCAATCGCCGCCTGTATAGTCGAATAATTACCTGGCACGAGTAACCAGCCGCCTTCGTAACAACCGATGTCAACATTTGTTCCCCAGATTCTGCGTCTACCATCCAAGTCGGTCGTCACACTCGAAGGAACATACGAGTTATCACCCGCGTTTATACAGGGCGATGATTTGCGCAAACGATAATTATTATTCGTTAAACTACTGCCATCAACAAACAGCGGATTAGAAGTTATACAACTCTTCAATATCGGCGAGCCATAAATATCGTCAGTACCGTTTGAATAATCACAATTTATCATTGTTACACTACCAGATGCTATGTAGACCTGATGCCCGTAAGTGTCACCACCAGTAGCATTGTTGCCCCACAAAATAGAATTCCTGATACTGACCGTTCCTCCCCCCTCTACATAGACACCGCCGCAGCGGTTAGCCGAACGGTTATAAGCGATTGTACAGTTCGCTACCCCAACATTAGCGTTGTTGCAGTGTATTCCTCCTGTTCGGAAGTCCGTTGCGTTATCTGCTATAAGACAACCGATTATTGTTACTGAAGAACCACCACCACAGAAAATCCCTGCGCCTACTGAGTTAGTATACTGACCAAGATTATTTGCTATAATACAGTTTATTATCACCGGATTTGTTCCACTACCAGAGCAATGTATACCTGCACCATCGGTACCACTCACCTGAGCGACATTGTCTTTTATAATACAATTGATTATCCTTGGACTTGCACCACTTAAGCAGCGGATGCCTCCACCGTTTCCATACGACACGACAGCAGAGTTTTTCACTATAACGCAATTTCTTATTATAGGACTGGAATTATTCTTACAAAGAATACCACCACCTCCTTCGACCCCTCCTCTACCTTGCATTATTGTAAAACCCTCAAGAATCGTTTCCTCTGTTTCCCCGTTAGTAAAATTGACCCCTCGTTCCAGAGTCTCGCAGTTGATGACACAAGATTCAGGAATAAGACTTCTGCTTCGCAGATGAATCTTTTTGCCCTTAAAATCAAGATTTCTATTTCCTATTCCTGTGTATACTCCATCGGCGATTAAGACGACATCGCCATCAGATGCCGCATCAATCGCCGCCTGTATAGTCCCGTAACCGCTCGGCACGAGAAGCCAACTGCCTTCATAACAACCGATGTCCACGCTCGTGCCCCAGATTCGTTTTCTCCCGTCCAAATCGGTCGTTACTCCCGAAATGTAAGAATCGTTTCCCGCGTTGATACAAGGAGAGTTTTTCTTCAAATGATAATCTCTGTTTGTCGCATCCACAAATAACGGATTATTTGTTAGGCAATACGCATCAGGCAACACAGAACCACTCCCACCTATACCGCTCGAATCGTAGCAGCAGTAGTTGAGAATCGCTGAGCATCCAGAAGTAAGATAAATCTGAGCGCCTGATGTCCCTGCATTATTTTCCCAAATGATACTGTTCTTAACTCTTGGATTGGATGTTGCAGTGCATCCTATCCCGCCGCCGTTAGCAGCAGTGTTTTTCGCAAT
>JAOAAR010000393.1 GCA_026418755.1 Planctomycetota bacterium | reverse complement strand
CTGAGAACCTATTGGAAGCGATTAGGAAGGAGTATTGGCATCCTGATGAAGCAACACTTCTTGAGATTGCTGTTGCTTATGCGCAGTCGGTTGTTCAACATGGACATCGTGAGCCAGGAGAAGCGAATGAGAAACTCGAGTTTTTCCTCACAAGGACACTATTAGCACCCGGACCAGAAAGTGAGATTGGGAAGTCTACGAAAGCCCTTCTTGAGCAGTACCGTCAGAAAACAGCGGAAGAAATGACTGTGGCAAGTTCTGCCCCTACTCCAGAAAAGGTTGCACAAGAAGAGAAGAGAGAGATATCTCCGATGCCAAAAACCGAAACGGTCGAAGGTGAAAAGATGGAAGAAGTGCAACCCGCTTCGGACGAGATACAAATTTGGCTTCTACTTGCGCTTGTCGTTGCCACTATTTTGCTCTTTCTGATAGGATTTCGGAAAAGAATAGGAGGCATCTCATGATAAATCTGCTTACCAAAATTTTACTGATAATCTCAAACGCCTTGCTTGTGCCCGATATTTTGCTCCTTTTCTTTTTCACAGGAGTAACGGTTGTATATCTCGGCGGTATCATCGCAGAATATCTTAAAAGAAAGAAGTATGAACCATTGTTTCGAGAGTTCATATCGGAGATAAAGTCTCATCCGGAACGGCGCCTCCGTGTCGAAGATATTCCTTCTAACTATGGGTTCGTTTCGAAAGTTCTTATGAAGATGCCTCGTGGTGCTTATGAGAAACAACTCGACGATGCTCAACTCGCTATGGAATCGGCGGTATCAAGGCTTAGTCTCGGGATTCGCCTCGGACCGATGCTTGGACTCGCAGGAACGCTCATACCTCTTGGACCCGCGCTCGTCGCTATGGCAGAAGGAAATATTGCAGCACTTTCACAAAATCTAGTTATAGCGTTTACAACTACAGTAGTCGGACTTTTCATCGGTGGAGTCTCTTATGTAATGTATTTGATAAGGCAGCGGTGGTATGCTCAAGACCTCAACGACCTCGAGTTCATTATTAAGAGATTGGAGTAAATTATGCGTAGAAAAATTCGTAGACTCAACCTGCCAGATGATGACCCACTTCAGGGAGTAGCCAACTTCTTCGACTTGGGAGTTGTGTTCGCCCTTGGATTCCTGCTGGCACTCTTAGTGTATTTGGGTCTGCCGGAACTACTGGAACGAAAAGATGTGACTTTGGTAAAAAATCCGGGAACACCTCAGATGGAGATTCTTCGCAGGAAAGGAATAAGACTTGAGCGTTACCGTGTTACCGAAGAGAAGTTAAAAGGTGAGG
>JAOAAR010000392.1 GCA_026418755.1 Planctomycetota bacterium | reverse complement strand
AGATGTGTATAAGAGACAGCTTTTGCCCCGCTTGAATCGAATCTGACAATTCTGTTGTTGGGTCCATCGCTTACATACAGGTCGCCGTTAGAGGGGTCAATTGCGAGGGAGCGAGGCGCCGAGAGAGGTGTGGTTGTATCGTTGATGACTGCTTCGAATGTGCCGTTCACATTGAACCGCTGGACTCTGCTGTTCGATGTATCCGCAACGAACAGTTTGTTGTTGTATATGGCGATATCCATAGGATTTGACACCGTTCCGTTTGCTGTTCCTGAGCCGATGAGAACATTATTAAAAGTTTTGTCGGCCGCATTATAGCGGCAGATGCGTGAGTTGCGTGTGTCGCAGACATAGTAATAGGAAGAATCCTTGTTTGCCCCTTCTGGATAAAGCGTCTGTCCTGTGCCACTGCCAGGCTCGCCGAACGCTCCCTGATAGGCAAGCGAAGTATTGAGTAGAAGGATACGATTGTTCAGCATATCGCCTACGAGCAACTCTCCTCCGACCAAGTGTAAGTTACGAGGACAGAAGACGGAACTGTTTGAGTGGATGTCGGTTCCGAATGTGGTCACAAAATTTCCCCAGTTCATTTTTGGAATCATCATTGGTTCTTCTTTTTCTTTTTTTGAACAGGATATAGAAACCCCGACTATTATCCCCAAGACTAGATAATGCCAGCGCATACTCTCACCTCCCCCAGGTCTCTCTTCCTTATTATACCACTGGAGAAGATTTTTAAGAAGTTTTACAAGAAAAAATCTCGGGGAGGTGTTCTTCAAAATGGTTGATGGGTTGCGCTATTTTTTCCTGATTTGACGGTCCGAGCGACTCTTTTCTGGCATAGTCTTGTTAAAACTGGAACGACGCATCTTGTAATTTCTTCGTGACTACGCCGTTTTTATATCGTCTTATGCGCTTGTTACATCGCTCGGAGGCGTCTGATGCGTTCTTTAATGGGAGGATGGGTTGCAAAGAGTCCGCTCGCTCCCAGTCGATTGAACGGATTGACAATGAAGAGGTGTTGGGTTGCTTTCGATGCTTGCTTCATTGGCGTAGAGTAGTATGCAATTTTTTCGAGGGCGGAGGCGAGTCCTTCGGGGTAACGAGTCAGTTCTGCTCCTGATGCATCTGCGAGATATTCTCTTTGGCGTGAAGTTGCGAACTGGATTATGTAGGCGATGAATGGAGCAAGTATAGCGAGGACTGCTCCAATAACGAGCAACAATGCGAAAGCGCCTCCTCCTTTTCCTCTTCCTCTTGGTAGATACCTCATAGAG
>JAOAAR010000391.1 GCA_026418755.1 Planctomycetota bacterium | reverse complement strand
AAGCAAGTGTTCGACACTTCGGAAACATTACCATCACGAGGCCAAGAACCATCCGAGCCTTGCGCCCTGACAAGATAGTTCGCTCCTTCTGCATACCAGTCCTTTTTCCCAAAATACTGGCAGAGAGAAAGAACGCCTGCCCGCTCAAGCCCATAAAGGTAGTAATAGTGCCACATTCCCGTCTTCCCTGGGTTAGCGGAGATTGTAAAATTATGAGCAAGCCACGCGCAGCCATCTCTGATAGACTGATTGATTGCCTCAAGGTTGCGCTTATAATAGTCCGTTCCTTCCAGCGCCATCTTGCAGACTACCATCGCCGCAACACCGCTTGTCGTCATAGAGCCACAGTAAGGCTCCTTCGGATTGTTCGGTAAATAAGCCCATCCACGTGCCTTCATCTTCTTCTTCTCCGCCCCAAACTGTTTCTCCTTATACGGGTCTATCTTTATCACTTCTGTCTTCGGTTTCGTCGCATCGCCTTTCTCTGTCTCCTTTTCCTCTTCCTTCAACGCCTTTGCAAGTTCCTTCCGTACCTTCGCCTCCATCCCCTTCAACTTCGAAATATCAAAATCCGCCGCAGGCACCGGAAACCAGTCAACCTCAGGTCCGTCCTTCTCCTGATTCCTTATCCCGTAATCGCACACTTTCTCAAAAACACTCCATGGAACAGCGACACCCAACCGTAATGCCACATAAAGAGCAAGCATCACATACTGCGTGTTCGAAAAATCCTCCATTCCTGCTAAATCCCCACTACCCGCATTATCAGGATACTCTCCTCCAGGACTCCCACCTGGATAACGCCATATGTTCGTCTGTTGTTTCGAGAGGAGCCATTTAACCGCATCTTCCAGCCACTTGCGGTCAATCGGATTAGCAGCCGCCCATCTCTTCCGAATCCTCTGCTCCTGAGTCTCCTTGATTACTTCCGTGCGTATCTTTTTGTCAGGCTTGCCCTCCTCTTCTTTAGCCACCTCCTCTTCAGGTGGTGCATAAAGCGCCGCAAGCGCAAGAATCAGACAACTCACAGAATAGACCGCTTTGAACGGTCTCGGTCTCAAATATGCAAATCCCTTCTGAATGCAGGGCGCGGTCGGCTTCACTCCCGATTTGAGAAGCGCCAAAAGAACAAGTGCAGTCGTCCCTTCTGGATATAAACCTTCAAGCGCATTCATCGGAATACCGCCGCCCGCACCCCCACCTCCAGGAATCACCCACGAACCGTCTGCATTCTGCTTGCTCTTCAAATACTCGACCCCTTTCTTCACCGCTTGCTCAATCTGCTCCTTGCTCGGACCTTGTGTCGTGTCAGGCTCCCACTCCTTATCGTCCCCGATAAGAT
>JAOAAR010000390.1 GCA_026418755.1 Planctomycetota bacterium | reverse complement strand
GTATGAGAGGTCGCGTTTCAGTTCCTTGACTACTTCTTTCAGTTCTGTTTCGCATCCGTATTTTTGAGCCATTTCGAGGTGGCGTTCTCCAAATCTATCCGCATAAGCGGCCACATCTCCACCACACTGGGCTTCTGAAACCGCCTCGAAAAGCATGTCTGTTGTTCCGGCTGTTGCAGATACGACTACGATAGCAGGTTCTCCTCCGATGTTTTTCTGGATGATTTCTGCGGCATTCTCCATCCTGACGACATCAGCAACCGATGTGCCTCCGAATTTATAAACCTTCATTTCTCCTCCTTAGACTAATGGAGCATTGAGTTCAAAAGTATAACGAGACTCCTCCCGTCGTTACAAAATGATTCTTGATTATAGGGAAAGAACTTTTAGGGAAAGAGTCTAAAATGAATTTAGGGAGAAGCCTGGTTATGGTGATGAGGAAAGTTAATCACTTGATAGATGGTAATAGGAAGATTAAAATTTTTGTAAGTGGCATTACGAGACTGAGTGGAGGGACGATGGAGGAGAGGGTAAAAGAGAGAGTATCTGTCATTCGGAGGCGGGTGGAGGAGGCGGCGTGGCGAGCAGGTCGTTCCCCTGCTGAGGTTCAATTGATTGTTGTGACAAAGAGGGTAGGGGTAGATGTGATTGCGGCGCTTGCAAGGAGTGGGATAAAGGAGATAGGGGAGAATTATGTTCAGGATGCGGCATTGAAGAGGAGAGAGTTAGGGGAGGTCGGAGGAAGTTTGAGATGGCATATGATAGGGCATTTGCAGAGGAATAAGGTGAAGAAGGCGTTGGAGATTTTTGATGTTTTACATTCGCTTGACAGTGTAGGGCTTGCTTCTATTCTGCAGTCTTCTCTTAAAGGGCGGATGAGGCGGCTACCTGTCTTTATTGAGGTGAAGACGAGTGGAGAAGAGACGAAGTTTGGGGCAAGTGAGGAAGAGATGTTTAAGATAGCGGAGTTTGTTATTGAACATTCGAAGGAATTTGATTTAATGGGATTGATGACTATGGCGCCTTATTTTGAGGAGGCGGAGAAGGCGAGACCTTATTTTGCAAAGTTACGCTGGTTACGGGGTGAGGTTCAACGGCGGTTTGGGGGTGATGTGGCGCCGTATCTTTCAATGGGGATGAGTTCTGATTTTGAGGTGGCGGTGGAAGAAGGAGCAACGCATATAAGAATCGGAGATGCGATTGTGGGAGGGCTTTAAGGCGTTCTGTTATGGCTTTCTTGATAATTGAGCGCGGTGAAGACAAAGGAAAGATGATAGAGTTGAAGCAGGGGAAGGTGATAGTCTGTGGCAGGAGCAGCGAGAATGACTGCGCGATAAATGACCCGATGGTTTCGCGGAAGCATTTTGAG
>JAOAAR010000389.1 GCA_026418755.1 Planctomycetota bacterium | reverse complement strand
CCCTGTAGCAGTCCAGTCCCTGATTCTGAAGATGACAGCGAAGTCGCCTGAACTTCGCCATGCTTCCGCTGATGACCTGTTACGCGACATAAATCTCGTCATCCAACATTTAAAGACTGGAAAACCAATCAAATTGAGTGTTCCAAAAATCTCCGACAGCATTTATGTGGGGCAAAACAAGCCTGATGCGAAACGGATGAGTTGGGTGTTCTTTCTGTTTGTAGCGGTCTCTGCCGCCATAGCCTTTATGTTTGTGAAAGCGTTAAGGGTGAAGCCGGTTGAGATGAGCACACAAGAGTTGTTCGACGAAGGAGAACGGCGGGCACGGCAGGGAGACTGGGCACGCGCTCTGGATATGTTCAATTATGTCCTGCGGAAAGACCCTTCTCTTCCGGGAGCATGGAACAACAAAGGCACAGCGCTTTATCATCTTTCGCGCTACAACGAGGCTCTTTCCGCGTTTGAAGAGGCATTGAAATTAGCGCCCGACAACCCCGATGTTCTCAAAAACAAGGGGCTCGTGCTGGTAGTTATGGGAAACTTTGCAGAGGCTCTCAACTGTTTTGAATCCGCTCTCAAGTTTTCTCCTGACCTCGATGTCGCAAAGAAAGGAAGAGACCTTTGCCTTCAGAAAATAGGAAAACGAGAAGAATGAGCAAAAGAACAGAGAAAGTTTTCGTTTTCGGCGCAACTGGCTCGATTGGTGGAGCGGCACTTGATGTATGCCGCAGAAGCAGCGTTGATGTCGTCGGAATCGGAACAAAAAGTAGCCTCGACTCTCTCGAATCTATTGTGAAAAACTTCAATGTGAGAGTTATCCACATTGCTGACAAGAACATATCCCTTGTTAATAAAATGAGTCTCCCCTCAGGAGTAAAAGTCTTTTGGGGAGAAGAGACATCTCGAGATGCTATCATCACATCAGGAGCCGATACTGTCTTAAACGGAGTCTCCGGGAGTGCAGGCCTCTCTTATTCCATCGCAGCGGTTGAGAGTGGGGTCGCAAAACTGGCGTTGGCTAACAAAGAGACTCTTGTTATGGCAGGAAACCTGTTTTTGGAGATAGCATCTTCGAAAGGAACCAAAGTGGTGCCTGTTGACAGCGAACACAACGCTCTGTTCCGACTCCTTGGCAATGTAGACAGACGCCTCATCCGCCGCCTTATTCTCACAGCATCAGGAGGACCGTTTTTTGAAGAGAAGCCTCTTGAGCCGACGCCTGCGGAGGCTCTTGCACACCCTCTCTGGCAAATGGGAAAGCGCATCTCAATAGATTCTGCCACTATGATGAACAAAGTGTTCGAAGTAGTCGAGGCTCACTATCTCTTCGGGTTCACCTACACGGAGATTGATATTCTCATTCACCCTGAAGGTCTACTC
>JAOAAR010000388.1 GCA_026418755.1 Planctomycetota bacterium | reverse complement strand
ATTTTACTATCGCCAGCAGCACCCATCGCCTCCACCAACTTCTTCCGATACCCCTCTAACTGACTCACATCTTTTAATACTTCCACCTTCAAAGGCGAAACGGAATTGATTTTCACTATACCCTCCTCGACTAACTCAAGAATCGCTATCCCGATAATCTGCTCCGCTGGCAACTCTAGCACAACGGCAGCCTCACAAGGTCTCAAGCCCTTCCTTTCTCCCATCCCCTCCACACCGATGGTGGGCTCTATATACCGCCTTCGCAGTTTCTTCTTATGAAAGAAAGAGGCAACAACCGCCGCAATGCCAAGACACCACACCCCAAAAACAAGAAGAGACGAAACCATCGCTTTAATCCCGTCTCCCGCCGAAGAAGCATCTCCCTTCCTTGCACCGCCTGTCAACCACTTCCTATCGTAGCGCCAAGAATCGTCCACCTTTCCGACGAATCGCTTCGGAAACGACACCCCGAACTTGTAAGGCTTCTGCTCCGCCCTCTCTACAACCCATGTGTATGCAAACCTGTTCTCCTTGAAACCCATCTCTTGCGGCGCATTATCAGCACCGTGATACCTCGCCTCATCCTCCTTTACCCCTTCCGGAAAATAAAACCTCACTATAAGATGAGTTTTCCCACTCACCAACTCAGGAGCAAACCAAGTCGGCACAAAGTTCACACTCGCATAATTTGAATCAACATCATCTTTGAACACCATATTCGGCACATTCACCCGAAAATAGAACTCCGCCTGCTCTCCTTTCGGAATCTCACATCCTGTAAGTGGCACTTCTACTCCTACCTCAATGTATGTCGAAACTCTTATTGTGGCAAGTCTAAAACTTCTGCCATCAGGATAACGCAACTCCGCCCTCGCCGTCTCCAGACGATACTGCGGATGAGGCAGCCCAATATCTACTATGTCAATCGGCTTTCCTTTGTTTTTGAATACTATACGATACTCCACATCGAGTGAGCCATCAGAGTTTATATAAACTGCACTCTCATTCAACGGCACAGAAAAATGGTATGAACCGCCTGAACAACCAACCACACACATCAAAAGTAACAACCCAATCACTGAAACTTTTCTCACCCCTTCTCTCCTAAGGAAAGGGTCTCTCAGATACATTCTCTTTTGCCAGTTTTTCGTCATTCTAACCCCTTTTTCTTCAGTTGTCAAGCACCTAAAAAACCCAATGTTTTCTCCGTTTTGCCTCCATATATAAAACGGAGCCTCTCCTCCTTGCTTGGTGGGATTATAAACGATACAAGGCAGCGCCAGCAGGAAAGAAATTTGCATCAAAAGATAGGTTTCAGTTGTATAATAAAACAGACGCCTGAGTTGGAGATAGAAAGATGCGTAAACCTCTCATTCTGCTAACAGG
>JAOAAR010000387.1 GCA_026418755.1 Planctomycetota bacterium | reverse complement strand
AGTGTCAAGGTCAACCAGTAACGCCTCTCCCTCGACAAATTCAAATGAGATGTTACTCGTGTTCGGTAGCCTCGGCTCTTTCGCCCCGTTTATATAAGTCTTCTCTATTCTTTCTTTGATAGATTCTTCAAGTTTATCGCGAAGTAGCCGCATCTTCTTACTATTCTCACTCAAATTCCTCTTTGCAATCTCTGCCGCAAGCCCCATCCCCGCTATGCCTGCTACATTCAAAGTCGAAGGTCTTAATCCCTGCTCCTGCCCGCCACCATAGAACAGGGGCTCAATCTTTACCCCTCTTCGTATGTAAAGAACCCCTACTCCCTTCGGCGAACCAAATTTATGCCCAGAAAGTGAAAGCATATCAACTTCAAGGTCCTTCACGCTTACAGGAATCTTCCCCGCTCCCTGCACCGCATCTGTGTGCATCAACGCCCCCCTCTCATGCACTATCTCAGCAATCGCTGCAACAGGCTGAATCATCCCTGTCTCATTGTTTGCCAACATCAAGCTTACTACGCCTGTCCTCTCTGTTACAACCTCCCTGAAACTCTCAACACTTACAATTCCGTTCTTCTGGGGCTTCACATATTTCACTTTGAACCCTTCGCTCTCCAAATACCGGCAGGTAGCGAGAACAGCCGGATGTTCAATCGAAGTTGTCACAACTTCATCTCGCCCTTTCTTCCTCCTCATCACCTTCGCACCGCCTATAAGCGCAAGATTGTCCGCTTCTGTTCCGCCAGATGTGAATACTATCTCAGACGGACTCTCTGCTTCTATAAAGTTTGCCATCCTTTCACGTGCCTCTTCTACCAGCCTTCTCGCATCACTTCCAAACTGGTGCAAACTGTGAGGATTCCCGAAACTTCTGACAAGAATCTCTTTCACAAAATCAGCCACCTCTTCACTCACAGGCGCAGTCGCATTGTGGTCAAAATAAACTCTCATCCCTTGTCCTCAAATAGGTAACTTATAAATTTAACTTCCTCCATTACGCATTGTCAAAAGAATAGAACTCTTGTCAGAAATTCAGGGAAGTGTCCGACCATAAGCACTGTCTCTGCCTAATCATGAAAAATGAGCGTCTGTCTATTTACTCAGAATGAGAGGTTTTAAATGACAAGGAGAAGCAATGCTCGTAATTCCTTCTATCCATTTGTTGAAAGTTTTTTGAATAAGGTTTGTGCAATTTCCTCTTCGATTGAAATTTGTCATTATTTTTTCGAGACTGAAGGCTCTATTTTTCTTGCCAGACTGGTTTTTCTCTGCTAAAAACCCTCTTGTTATGGGTTAATTAAGAAGGTGGTATGTAGAGTTAGGAGGTTGGGATATGTGGGGAGATGGGACGCTACTTAGAGGGAGGGCAGCGGTTGTGACAGGAGGCAGTC
>JAOAAR010000386.1 GCA_026418755.1 Planctomycetota bacterium | reverse complement strand
GGATGTCTCCGTGCCCTTTCACTTTTGTTAACGCAAGAACGCAAAAAGCCGTCGTCTCAACCGCATCAAAACTCCATTGGGCAGTCTTTCCTTCTCCCCAATACGAGAAGTTTCCTTCTTTCTTCGCACTCTTTTCTAACTCACCGACTACTGAAATGGCGTCTTCTTTGCGCTGTGCAGAGAGAAGGGAAAGTGCTATAAGCGCCTTCGTGTATGGGTTCGCCTCTGCCATTCTTTTATCATCAAAAACGGTGTCAACTAACTTGCTCACATCTACGCCTGCCTCGGCAAGTGCGTAAACCGCATACGCTTGAGTAGTGTATTCAAGCGAACCACTCTCCGCCATCTTTTTCAGTGCATCTACTCCTTTCTCGAAAACGGCATTATCCACTTTCACATCCGCCTTGCGCGCCAAAGCAAGCCCCAACACTACATACGCTGTCATCGCAGGATTTGTCGCATCACTCTCCCACCACCCCCATCCCCCGTCGGTGTGCTGAAACCCATAAAGCCTCTTTAGACCTGCATCAAGCACCTTCGGCAGTTTCTCCTCCAATGATACCATTTTTACACCAAACCTCTGGAAAGCCTTCTCAGCAACGACAGCAGGCAGAAATCTACTCATTGTCTGCTCCACACAGCCGTAAGGATACTCAACCAGGTATTTGAGAGCCTCGACAACAGCACTGTGAATGCTCGGATTAACAGAGATTTTAAGTCGCGCCGTCCATATGTCCGCTCCGTCCGGCAACTTCAACCTCTTCTCCACTGAACCGCTTTTCAGCACACCGCTTATACTAGATGTTTTTCTTATACCTCTCGGAAGAACTGGCAACTTCAACTCCAAAGCATCCGACTCTACCTTACTCGTCGCCTTAGCCACCAACTTCGCTTCCGTCACCTTCTGTGCCCGATAGTCAGCCAAGAGCGCCTCACTGGTTCCTGAAGATACTGTTTGTTCGCTCGAAAGTTTCTCTCCACTTAAGCCCGATGCATTAAAACTCAATCTCATCACCAAATCTTTCGCACTTCTATTGTGTGCGAGCAATCCTAATTTTACTCTGTCTCCTAGACGCAAAAAGCGTGGATGCACAATCCGTACCAGGACATCCTTTTGTGTCTCAGTCTTGCTACGCTTTTCACAGACAAGCGTTCCATCTGTAACCGCTCTCGTCGTCATCCTCCACTCTGTAAGGTTATCAGGCAACTGAACGGAGAGGCGGGTTTTCCCGTCTTTGTCCGTCACAATATGGGCGTTCCAAAACGCCGTCGTCGCAAACTCCTTCCGCAACTTAGCCTCTTTGTGAACCTCCTCCGCACCAGACCATTTGTTGCTCGTTTTCTCCCTGGAATCAGATACCTCTTTTTCAACATCCTCAAGCCTCTCTTCCTGAG
>JAOAAR010000385.1 GCA_026418755.1 Planctomycetota bacterium | reverse complement strand
ATTCTCATCTGGATTTTGAGGAGTTTGACTCTGACAGGGAAGAAGCCATCCATAGGGCTTTGGATGCAGGAGTGAAAGTGATAATAAATGTGGGGGCATCGCTTGATTCCTCACGGAAAGCAGTGGAGTTGGCTCATAAATACAAGTCTGTCTTCGCCGCTGTCTCCGTCCACCCTCACGATGCGCAGAATGTGGACGACTCCGTTCTCTATGAAATTGACAGTCTGGCAGGAGACCCAAGAGTGGTTGCCATTGGAGAGACAGGGCTTGACTTTTACCGTAATCTCTCTGCCCGAGATGTGCAGGAAAGGGTCTTTTCAGCATTTATTGAGATAGCAAGAAAGCATAATAAACCTCTTATCGTTCACAGTCGCGATTCCACTGCAGAAGCGATAGAGTTTATCGCTAAAAACAGGCTTCCCGCTGGAGGAGTGTTTCATTGCTTTTCTTCTTCAGTTGAGAACGCAAAACGGCTATTTTCGTTGGGTTTTCTCATTTCTGTGGCAGGTAATATCACATTTTCGAATGCTGAAAAACTTCGCTTCAAAATCTCGCAACTCCCTTTGGAAAATCTTATGCTGGAGACAGACTGTCCGTATCTTGCTCCGCATCCTTTTCGCGGCAGGCGATGCGAGCCACTCTACATTCCCCTGATTGCTACGCAAATTGCGCAACTCTTTAACACCACAGTTGAAATAGTCGCTGAAGTGACAACCAGAAATGCACTTAAACTGTTCCGTATTTCGGAGGACTTGCTTTGAAGAATGAGAAAAAGACAGAGGAAGAGAGACTGTTAGATTACGCCAGAACTGTTATAGAGAACGAGAGCCGTGCGGTGAGAGATGTTATACAACACCTTTCGGAGCCGTTCGTAGAGGCTTGCAAAAAACTCGCTTCTTGCAAGGGACGAATTGTGACAACAGGTATGGGGAAGGCGGGCATTATTGCCCAAAAAATCTCTGCTACGCTTGCTTCAACAGGAACTCCTTCTCTATTTCTGCATCCGGCGGAGGCGTTGCATGGCGACTTAGGAAGGGTTGTTGAAGGAGATGTTGTTCTCATCCTCTCGAACAGTGGAACGACTGAGGAAGTTTTAAGGTTGATTCCTCCGGTTAAAAGAGCAGGTGCAACGATTGTGTCCATTACGGGTGACCTTTCAAGTCCTTTAGCACGGAACTCTGATATTGCACTCTGCATCGGCAAAGTGACAGAAGCATGTCCTTTGGGGCTTGCCCCTTCCGCTTCGACGACAGCGATGCTGGCATTAGGCGATGCGCTGGCGCTCTCAATTCTGAATATGAGAATGGAGAGAGGAGACTTTTCAGTAGAAGAGTATGCGCAGTTCCATCCAGCAGGCGCTATCGGGAGAGAGTTTCTGAAGGTGACGGAAGTGATGAGAAAAGGGGAAGCGGCTCCTGTGCTTAGTCAAGATGCGACAATTGAGGAAGTGATTTTGGC
>JAOAAR010000384.1 GCA_026418755.1 Planctomycetota bacterium | reverse complement strand
AGTGTGATGTCTGTATTGCCGTTCATCAAAGATGAGACGACGAGGGGATAATATGGGAATGGGGTTTTGAATCTATACTCAAGTGGTTCAATTGTTTGTTTGTCTTTTGTCAGTTCGACTTCGTCGAAGGCGAAATAGTGGAATCCTAATTTTATGTAATGGTTGACGACATCATAAATTTTTCTTTTGAGTGCTTCTTCTTTTAGAATCTTTTCACCTATCTTATTAGTAATCCAGTCCGTAAAGGCTTTTTCTTTCTCAACCTTTAAAATCGTAATGTTGTGAGCACCAATTTTTTTGAACTCGACTATTTCGATTCCTTTTTCGGTGGTTCCATCAGGTCTTGCTTCTCCTGTCCTGTCTGCACGGCGGGGCTTTTGTAACGCAAATGGTTTCAGATATTCTTCCAGTCTTTTTAACATCCCTTTGTCGCCTTCTTTCACTTCTGGTTTAGAGGGAAAGGGCACCAGTTCTACTACTTTCACATTGTCTGAGGCGTACAGGTCGGTGGAGAGGAAGAGAATCTCTTCTTCTCCGTTGAAAGCGAGCACGGCTTTCTGACCGGGTTCGAAGATTTGGACTTCTGGGCGATAGGGGATTCCGCCTCTGTCGGCGGTGAGTTGTATGGCGGTAAGGAGTGTAGCAACAACCATAATTATGAAGGTGTAACTCTTTCTCATAAAAAGGTCCTCCGACTTACTCTCTTATAGATGATTAGACTTGTTTGGAGGGATTTTCGTTCATTTATAAGATGCTTTTTTGTTGGGAGCGCGAGACTGGGCATAGAGTAGGATTGCTATGATTGTTTTGGCGTCAGTGATGGTGTTGTTTTTTATCATTTGGAGTCCGTCAGTGAGAGGGATTTCTACTACACTGGTTATGTTCTCGTCGGCATCTTGTTTGGCGATAGTTTTGAGAAGTCCTTTTGCAACGAAGATGTGGAGCACCTCGTCGAGTACGCCGGGGGATGGATGGATTGTGGCGAGGTGTTTAAGCGTTTTGGCGCTGTATCCTATCTCCTCTTTCAGTTCGCGTTTTATGCAAGTTTCAGGGGTCTCTCCCTCTTCGATTACGCCTGCGGGGATTTCGAGCATTTCGAGTCTGACAGGATAGCGGAATTGGCGTACCATAATAATTTTTTCTGAGCCGTCTGTGCTTCTAACGATTGGCAACGCTGCCGCAGCGGGGCGGAGGCGCACTACCTCTCGGACGAAATTTTTACCATCTATCTGCACCTCGTCACAAAAAAGGTTCACTCTTTTTCCTCTGTATAACTGCTTGCTTTTCTGGGTCGTAAATTGGACCATAACAATGCCTCCTCTTGTTGATTGTGAGAGTATCTTATCAGATGGAAGGGTTATAAGAATCGGAAAAAGCGGAATAAAAAAGCGGGCTACGGATGTGTTGATTTATCCGTAGCCCGCTTTAAGCGGTGGGTTTGTACTATTTGGTGATGTCCTCGCG
>JAOAAR010000039.1 GCA_026418755.1 Planctomycetota bacterium | reverse complement strand
CACATACCTCTTATGTATTAGAAAAAAGATTCCCAAACCGCTCGGCGGCACAACTGCACACCACTCCCCTTCAACTTTCACAACTACCAGTTTGTCATTTTTCTTCAGAGTCGTCAAAGCGCGGAAATTCTCTCCTGCACCGCAGCGCAGATTCACTTTGTCCGCCGTCACCACCCCATTTTTCGGAAACTCCGCCTTCTGCGGCTCCCCTTCTTTCTTAACATCCTGCCCCATCAAAGGACTAATAATAAACCCTACCAGAACCAGAAAAAGCCATATATTTCTCATCATACATCCTCCAATCGAATAGTTGTACTTGAATAATTATATCCGCCTTGCTATAATATGTCAATCTCTAATCTGAGAAAATGGTTCGAAAGGAGAAGAATGGGAGCGGCATACACACCAGGTCTGAAGGTAGCAAAATGGGCAACCATATCAAAAACGCGCCGTCTCCCCCTCAAGGGGGAAATCTTGGTAAAAGAAGGTGACACAGTCGAACCAGAAACAATTGTAGCAAGAGCGTATCTACCCGGTGAAATGCACATAGTCCACCTAAGACAGATAATGGGAGGACTTGAACCTATCGAACTGAAAGAGGCGATTTTAGTCAAACCCGGCGATGAGGTGAAACAGGGTCAGATTATAGCGAGCAAAAAGGTCTTCTTCGGACTTTTCACCCAAAAAGCGACCTCTCCCGTTGACGGCAAAATCGAGTACTACGCATCTGAAGCAGGCGACCTCGGAATACGAGAAAAACCCAAACTTCTCGAACTCAACGCATACATAAAAGGAACTGTATCAAAGGTTCTTCCTCAGGAAGGTGTGGTTGTAACAACGAATGGTGCGTTCATCCAGGGAATCTTTGGTGTGGGCGGCGAAAGGTGTGGCACGATTATGAAAGTCGCAAAAAACCCGAATGAGCCTCTCACTATGGAAAACCTGCCGAAAGATGTGAAAGACAAGATTCTTGTAGCAGGAAGCACGGTTTCGGCAACTGTCTTGCGGAAATTAAGCGAGAATGGGGCAAAAGGAGTCATCTGCGGTGGAATCATCAACGAAGAGCTCGCTTCTTTCTTAGGGTATGAGATTGGCATTGCAATCACAGGACACGAGGAAATCAATATAACAATAATAGTTACAGAAGGGTTCGGCAGAATGAACATTGCAGAACGCACATTCAAACTTTTGAGTGAGTTAGATGGAAAACGCGCCTCCATAAACGGCGCTACACAAGTAAGAGCAGGCGCCCAAAGACCCGAGATTATCGTCCCTCTCCAGGAATCCGAAGTGCCAGAACAGGAACGCCAAGTCAAAGACGAAATGCTTGCTCAACAATTGGAAATCGGAAAAACAATCCGAATCATCCGCGTACCTTACTTTGGCAAACTCGCAAAAGTGACGGAACTACCACCTGAACTTCAGGAAATTGAAACAAAATCCAAAGTCCGCCTTTTAAAGGCACAACTCCTTGACTCAGGAGAAACAGTGGTTGTCCCTCGCGCCAATGTCGAAATAATCACCTGAAAACCAGATTGATAAAGTGACTATCTTGTGAATCTATCATTCTTGCAAACGATTGGTGTCTCTGATTCACATCACAAAACGGAGAAATCTAAGATTTTTATATAAAGTGATGCCACTCCGCAGAATCAGACCCTCTTCTCTCTAATAGGGTTCGGAACATAAGAGACCACTCTCAGGACTGAATGGCGAGAGCAAGGCGTGGACAAAGCCGAACGCATTCTCCGCACAAAATACATTTGAAGGGATACTTAAGGGCAGGATGTGTAAACATTGCCTCGGAAGGGCATTCCTCGACACAGGTGAAGCATCCGGTGCATTCTTCATAATTTATGAGATATTTGCCGTCATTTTCTTCAATCGCCTCGACAGGGCAGACTTCAGCACATTTGCCACATTGAGTGCATAGTCTCGCCTCAAACCTCGGCTGGGGAAAAAGTGGCTTTATTCGAATCGCTCCTTTCTTCGGATTGTTCGCCTGCCGATTGACAACTGCACAGACAAGTTCACAAGTCCTGCAACCCGAACAAAGCACGCCATCAAATGTCAGATGTGCCATCCCTTAAGCCTCCATCTACCCTCTCTCCGAGAGGATACCTCCTATCCTCGCTTTTTTCAACAAAAAACAGGAATGTGTATGAGAAACGCACATAAGGAAAGACTTTTTCAGCAGGTTTTTAGGAGGTATAGTTATGGCTTATGTGAAAGAGGTCATCTTCCAGAACATCGGAAAAGCAATCAAGAAGTGCAACAAAATCGCAGGTGATGAGGGATTTAAATCTCTTCTCGATTCAATTATGGAGGAGATAGTGGAACTATACAACGACAGTTCCGAGGAGAGAGAGATTTTGTATCGTTTCTCTTCTGCAAACAGAGCAGATTTGCAGGCTTTGGATGGCATGGTTTCGCGTACAGTTGCAGTCGTCACGGCATATCTTACCAGCAGCGTCAGGAAAGATCTGGAAGTAGTCGGCAGCGGGGCAAAAGATGTCCTTGAAGCGCTTGCAGAAGCAATGGAAGAGGAAGGGGATACAGTCAAACAAAACAGTATAGAGTTGGAGGGACCAACAGGCAGCCCTGAAAACGCCGGTAACGGAATCTGCGAGATTCTCGAGGTTACTCAAAACGCCCTCGATGAGAATCACTTCGAGATAGTCTGTGTTGATGCGTCAGTCGAAGGTTCAGAACAATGGGCGGTGAGAAGTTCGCGACTGGGAGAGTTGGGGATGGCGGTAACAGGAGAAGAATTTGAATCAAAAAGCGGAGGCGTGAGAATTTTAATCACAGCGCAGGATGAAATCGAAGAGATAGGAGGAGATGAGAAGAATCAGTTATCAGGCTGGGAATTTGCAGGAGCAGAGAAAGGGGAAAATACCGAGGAAGAGGGAAGGTTGTATGTGAGACTGAGCGACAACTCGGGCACGCGGACAGTCTCCTGTTACAAAGATGCTGCAAAAACGGCGCTGGTTTGTGAAGGCTCCCGCTCAGGAAATGGAACTCTCACTTTAAGAGAGACAAACGATTCAGGGCTTACAGGTAGCGTAGTTGTGAGTTATGTTGAGGATGATTCAGACATTGTTTTGAAGTTGCCGTTTGCGTTCGGCGTCGGCGACAGATTCAGATTCTCAACGAACATAAGCGACAAAGGGTTGTTCCAGTCCTTCTTCGTAGAAAAGTTTGGCACTGCTCTTCCCTCTGCTCAGTCAGGCTCCGAGACAGTCCCCGAAGCATGGGCGATGTAGCAGTAAAACCCATCCTGACAAACAAAAACCAGTCAGGTTACAGACAAAATTCAGTGAGTATTCTAAGAAGCAATAGGAGTTTTGGAGATGGAGAGATTGGTTTTAAAGGTAGGAGATAGTGGACGAGCAGTAGAACTGGAAGAAGCGGATGTGATACCGTCTTGGGATGTCTTAAGAGATAAAGAGGGAAGAAGAGAAGGAGAAAAACTCCTTTGGAAGTGCAAGGCTTATTTGAGGGCACAGGATAGTCAGACAATGAAGCAGAAAAGAGATGCGCTTACGAGCGCGCTTCGCAGTGCACCTCTTAACATCTACCTGTATTCAGACGGAGTGCCAGTCGACTCACTGAAAAACGCTGTTTTGGATGAAGGACCAGAATTCGAATCTCTAGAGTTTGCAAGCGAAAAAGGTTCAGACTGGCGCTCAAAAGCATCCGTGTCGTTCACAGTCTTCGGTACCATTTTCGACTCAAACGGTGATGTTCTCTCAAGCAATGTGAAAACTGAATACAGATTCAACGAAATGGGCAGATTCTCAAAACGAGTCTTTGGAAAAATCAGAGTACGCAAAGGGTCTGACCCCTACCTTGCCGCTCTTTTGTTCATTCCCCCAACAGGTCCGAGAATGCGCTTCAGCAAGCGTTCAATCGTGGTCGATAACAAAGGAGAATTCGCAGATTTCGACTATGTTCTGGAGGAGTTCGAGTGCGACATAGCAGATAGAGTCAACTTCAGCCGCAGAGTCATCAAAGAGACCGAAGAAGAGGGAAGAAAGAGAACTCTCTATGAAGCAACATTCGCGGGAGACGGCGCCGAAGAATCTGCAGAATCGTTCCTTCAGAAAGAAGATTTCCTCTCAAAAGAGACGATAAGAGAGAAGGAAACAGGAGTCATCAAAGTTCGCTACGAAGTGGAATCTCCTGTGGACATAAGCGGTGAAGTTGTTCTTCGCCAGAAGTTATCTGTCTCAGGTGGCGGGAGAAAATTAGACTCCGTTCACACAAAGGATGGGTTGAACATCTTATTCTGGGGACAGACAAGGGCGATAATAGTGGATTATGAAGAAGAACGACTCTCATACAGCGATGTGCCAGGAGAAATTACAATGCCGCAAACTCCACCCAATCTCGAATTGACAGAACGACAGATGAGCGTTGAGCCGTTCCTTATAAGGAGTGATGGAAGCATCACAGGATACAAAACAAGCCTCAAAGCGCGCTATGTGTCAAAAGTGGTTGACCCCGATATAAGCGGCTTCATCTCATCTCTTCTCAAACGGTGATTTAAGGATTGTTCTTCTTCTGATTCTCCTCTTCCTGTTTCTGACGATTGTATTCAGCAACGAGGTTTGTCAAACGATACATAACATCCGCAATCTCTTTAGAAAGAGAAGAGAGCGGGTATTTGGAAGAGACCTCGTTCAGTTTCTGCTGTGCTTGATTCACAAGGTCCTGCCGGAACCCCCGCGTACCATGCGCCCTGAAAGACTGCTCCGCTTCACTGATTAACCGTTCAGCCTCCGAGAGCAACCCTCTGGCAGCACTCTCCATCTCACCTATCTTCTTTGCCGCCTCATCAATCCTCGAGTCTTCGATTCCCAACTTCGCCTTTAACCCGGCAAGCATCTCAAGATATTGGACATACTCACGCATCTTCTTCTGCTTCAAAGCATTCTCACACGCATTCGCAACCGCATCCACTTCCTTCAGTTTCTTCGCCAACTCCTCGTTCTTTTTAATAGCATCTTTCATCTTATCAACCAGCCTCTCAACCGAATCTCCGAACCCTTTCTCCGTGTCTATCCGCAAAAGTTCGCCAAGACGGCAGTCAAGGAAAAGAAGCATCGCTGCACCTTCATCAACCTTCAGGTTCTTTCTCAACTCCTCCGTCTCTTTGTCCGAAGAATCCAATTTTATGCATACAAACTTCGCCGCCCATGTCTTCACTTGCCCCTTCTTGAACCAGTTCTCTTCTACCTCGCGACAGAACGATTCGTTCCCTTTGCTGTAGAAATAAAGAAGAACAGGTCTATACTTCGCCCTTGCTTTATCTATCGCCTTATTCATCTCCTCGTGAGAAGGCTGAGATGTCTTCTTGTCGAGATTCTCCCAGTTCAGATTCTTATCCGCACCAGCAACAAACCCATCATCTGCAAAAAGCACAACTGAAAGAATAAGAAGAAGCAATAAAAGCAGCAGCCGCATCATACACTCTCCTACAGCAAACATCTCCCTTATTATTACCAATATTCTCGTGGTAATGTCATCATTGTTTCACAAGAATTCTTCTAAATATCCCCGAGATAGAGAAACAAACACTTGGAAGATTTTCCGCATAATTCTTGCTATGACAGCCAGAAAACCAAAAAACATTGAACCCTAGAATCAGACAGTATATCACTTCTGAACTTCAGGTAGACTCTGCTTATAAACCGTATTCGCGCGCCACCTCGTCAAAAACAGAAATCGCCCTTTCAAGAACCTGCATAGGAACAGCGTATGAGATGCGGAAATGAGATGGCGTCCCAAAACCTATCCCAGGCGTAACCAAGACCCTCTTCTTCTGGAGTTTCCTGACAAAAGCAACATCGTCTTCTTCCGGAGTCGCAGGGAAAAGATAAAAAGCACCTTCGGGCTTGACCATCTGATACCCCATCTCGCAGAGCGCCTCGAACAGTAAATCCCGCCTTTTCTGATACTCCTGCACATCAATTGAAACGAATTGAAAATCAGCAACAGCGCGCTGCATCAACGCAGGAGCATTAACAAACCCCAGAGTCCTGTTGCAAAAAGTGAAGCCATTTATAAGCGCCTCCACATCACAGGCTTGCGGCGAAACTGCAATATGCCCGATTCGCTCTCCTGCCAGCCCCAAATCCTTCGAATGAGATGTAACCTCAATGGAATTCTTGTAAAACGAGAAAGCGTAAGTAGACCTTCTACCATCATAGACAATCTTTCTGTAAGCGGCATCGTTCACTAAATAGACAACCTTATCAGTCTTCCTTTGATGCTCATTCAAAACCTCTGCGAGCGCCTGCATATGATAATGCCCGTAAAGAACTCCCGTTGGGTTGTTCGGAGAATTCACTATAACCACCTTCGTCTTGTCGCTTAAAGCCTCTTCCACGCGCACAATGTTCAACGAAAAATCCTCGTTCGTTTTTACCACTACCGCCTTCCCGCCGTGATTATCCACATAGAAAAGATACTCCGGAAAATATGGAGCAAAAATAAGCACCTCATCGCCAGGTTCAAGTAAAGTCTTTAAAACAACATTCAAACCGCCTGCAGCACCACATGTCATCACGATATGCTCAGCAGCAAACTGAATACCCGTCTCTTTTGTGTAAAATTCAGCCACCTTCTGACGGACAAACGGGTAGCCCGCATTCGGCATATACGCATGCATCCTCGGCTCAGGATTCCTTAAAAGGTCAAACATCTTTTTGCGCAACCCCTCAGGCGGCTCAAGAAGCGGATTTCCAATGCTCAAGTCAAATACATTCTCCGCCCCTACCTCCTTCTTTAAACGCTCCCCTTCCTCAAACATCCTCCTTATCCACGAAGCATTCTGCATCGCATCCTTTATCCGCGACGAAATAGGCAAAACTCCTCTCCTTAATTCAAGAAAGAAAAATGCTCTCGATGAGTTTCTCCAAAATCTCTTCCGAAAGAACGGAAAAGTTTCTGAACCCTATTTTAATCATCCAAACCATCTCCCCTTCAGGATTGTCTTCGCTCTCATTGATAACGCGTAGGTGAAGATAAAGGGTCTGAGGTTGTTCGCGGGGGTTGTTGTGTTCAAGCCGAAGAGAAGCAGCCCCTGTCTGGTAGTTGATTCCCTCCGGAATCAACGAAATTTCATACTCCTGGAGTTTCAATTTAAGAGCAGGCAACTCCTCTTTCTTACTCTCAAATATGGAGAGACGCCGCTCAATCTGAACCGGACTTCGCTCCACGGTTATCGGCGTGCCTTCCACCTTGCGCTCAATTAAGTCGAACAACGAATGAACCATCTCATTGTAAACATCAAATAACCTGTTTCGTTGCGCATATTCGACCTTCGTGCGCTCCGCCCGCTCCTTGTATTTCCGATTAAACCGCTCCTGAAAAGATTCTCCCATATCAGACTTTTCCTCTGTCTTGCCGTTCCCGCTTCTTCTTGACCTCCTCTCTCACCTTCTTGTCTATATCGTCAAACAGCCCCTGCCAGTCAATATCGTTTTCATTACTTATGCCCGATATGGATAACTCCTCAGTTCTCGTCTCTTCAACCCCTTCCGGAGCACGAGGCATAGAAGAGACCTTCTCAACAGGAGGCTGCGCTACCAGGGGCTCAGGCACAGGAACAGGTGGCTTTTTCACCTCCTTCAAAGGTGGTGGAGGTGGTGGCGGAATAAAAACCTCCTTTCGCGGCGGCGGAGGCGGAACAGGCAGGTCGGGTACAGGGATAGGAACTGGAACCTTCTCCTCCACCTTTTTGGAATCAACCTCTTCTACCGAAACTTCACCAACGCTCTCTTCTCCACTCACACTCGCCTTCCGTAACTTGCCCGAACTCTCCATCTTCAGCCGCTCGGATATCCGCTCCGCATCACCCTTCCGCTTCTCGCTCACCTCAACCTCCTGCTCCTTCGAAAGCGGCGCGTATTTGCTTAACATACTCCTCATCGCAGTGTATGTCGAAATATAAAGCATCACCTCACAGCCTAACACATCTCTGAAAAAACTCTCAACCCTCTCGTCAGGCATGCCCGCAGCAGCAATGGTAACCACATTACCAAACCTGTCCAAGGGGACGAATTGGTAACGATGCATCAAGTCAGCAGGCACTGTCTTCATCAAAGATTGGTCTATCGTGTAAATCGTCGGGTCTATGAACGGAACTTGCAATTGCTCCGCTAATGTCTTGGCAAGATTCTCCTCCGATATATATCCCAGTTCGACAAAAACCATACCTAACGGCTTTCCCGTCCTCTTCTGTTCATCCAAAGCATATTTTAACTGCTCTTCATTCACCACGCCCTCAGCGACTAAAAGCGTACCCAACCTTCGCCTCGCAGAGCGCGGCAAAGCCATCTCTCTCTCCTTTTTAAAGGCTACACTTTATAAATAATACAGGATTCAAACCATTCTGTCAAACTATTTCCACGATGAATCTGTCCGCTACTATCGTCGTATGTTCGCACATATCCCCTTTTGCTCATTGATTCGCACACCAGTCTATGGTATATTATGTTTTTACCACTCTAAGGATAAAAATAGTGGAGAAATTAGTTTCGGTTGTCTACTATGCATTTTTCATATCCGTAGGAGCAGCAATGGGTTCCTTCGCCAATGTGGCAATTTACCGTCTACCCCGGAATATGTCCGTGAACAACCCCACCCGCTCCTTTTGCCCTTTCTGTGGAAACAAGATTCTCTGGTTCGACAACATCCCCCTTGTAAGTTACATTCTCCTGCGCGCTAAGTGCCGTTTCTGTAAAGCACCAATCTCGTTCAGATATTTTCTGGTTGAGGCTCTCTCCTCCTTCTGCTTCCTCATATGCGCATACCATTTTCATCCGCCAGGAAACAAACCGCCCGATATGACCTCTTTCTTCCTCGCCCTTTCCGCATCTGCATTCTCTCTTGCACTTATAATCTGCTCTTTCATTGACGCAGCCCACAAAATAATCCCCGATGTGATTGACATCCCTGGTATATTCGCAGGAGTAGGTCTCTCCTTCTTGTTGCCTAACCTTCAGCAAGATACAGAACCTGTAAAAGCGCTTTTCCGTCTCATCTTTGCCGAAAACAGATTCTCCCCTTGGCTCGACACCCGATTAATTGCACTCTCTTCATCCATAATAGGTGCAGCCACAGGAGCGGTCGTGATATTGATAGTAGCAATCCTAGGCAAAAAAATCTTCAAACGCGAAGCAATGGGGTTCGGAGATGTCAAATACCTGGCAATGATAGGAGCATTTTTGGGGTTCAAGTTCGTGCTAATAGCGTTCGTTATAGCCTGTCTTGTAGGAACAGTTGTGGGTTTGCCGATTCTCATAAGCGGAAAGAAATATCACGAAATTCCGTTTGGTCCATTTCTGTCATTGGGTGGATTTGTGATGCTCATATGGGGTGGAAAAGTAGCGTATTTTGTGCTGGAACTGTATCCGCGATGGGTGATGGGCGAGTCGTAAGAGATTGATTTTTCATAACTTAAAGACAAAAGAAAAAATGAGAAAAATTTTATGAACAAAATCGTCTCAAAGACTTGACAAGTTGATAAAAATGATTAATATTATTATGCGAAGAGTTCATTGACAGGCAGGTGGTTTGAGAGGGCTTCTGAAACTTCTTAAAAAGAAGTCTCTGGGTGCCGCCTTGTGCGGCAGTCAGAGGTGGGAAATTTTTTGAAGGGTTTGATCCTGGCTCAGAGTGAACGCTGGCGGCGTGGATTAGGCATGCAAGTCGAGGGACGAAGTCTCCGCAAGGAGGCGGAAACCGGCGAACGGGCGAGTAATGCATACTCAACTTGCCCCGAGGACGGGGATAGCCCTGAGAAATCGGGGGTAATACCCGATGGTCTCGCGATGAGGCATCTCGTTGCGAGTAAACGGTAGGAGGGAGGAAACTCTCTCCCTCTGCCTCGGGAGAGGGGTATGTCCCATCAGGTAGTTGGTGAGGTAAAGGCTCACCAAGCCGACGACGGGTAGGTGGCCTAAGAGGGTGGTCACCCGCACCGGGACTGAGACACTGCCCGGACTCCTACGGGAGCCTGCAGTCGAGGATCTTCCGCAATGCGCGCAAGCGTGACGGAGCGACGCCGCGTGCGGGAAGAAGGCCTTCGGGTCGTAAACCGCTGTCAGGAGCTACGAAAGATGTTACGGTGAATAGCCGTAGCATTTGACTTCAACTCCAGAGGAAGTCACGGCTAACTTCGTGCCAGCAGCCGCGGTAAGACGAAGGTGGCAAGCGTTACTCGGTGTTACTGGGCTTAAAGCGTCCGTAGGCGGCTCGATAAGTCGGAAGTTAAAGCCCCCGGCTCAACCGGGGAATCCATTCCGATACTGTCGGGCCTGAGAGCGAGAGAGGCCAGTGGAATTCCTGGTGTAGCGGTGAAATGCGTTGATATCAGGAGGAA
>JAOAAR010000383.1:1177-1468 GCA_026418755.1 Planctomycetota bacterium | reverse complement strand
GTGGTATATAGACCGTTCGGCGAAATCTCCATATGACTACTACAACATAATGGCGATTGTTTTATACGGGGACCCTCTTCTGCGGATGGGGGTGCTGGACATCAGACCTTTGATGCTTCCGCAAGCCACTGCAGGTAAGTATTACAAAGTGCGATTTGCAGGAATCGGAGGAGATGGTTTTACTTTCAGTCTTGCTTCGGGGAGTTGGCTTCCTGGCTCGCTTACATTGAGCGCTGACGGTTTCTTGAGTGGCGCTATCGCTACGGAAGGAAAATATCAGTTCACAGTAAG
>JAOAAR010000383.1:0-1170 GCA_026418755.1 Planctomycetota bacterium | reverse complement strand
AGGGAGAGGAAGAGTGTTGGTTGTTTCGGCATTGCAGATTCGGAAGCGGATGAAGGCTCGGTTTTTTCGCTTCTTTTGCTTCCCTTTGTGGTCGTTCTGGTCCGTTTTGTTTATCAGAGACAGGTGCGGGAATTGGCTGTTGTTTAGTAAGGACATGGGTAGTGTTTGTGTATTCTCCCAAATATGAGATTGATTGGTCAGGGCATATTTTTCCTGTAGAGAAATACAGACTCGTTCAGGAGAGGTTGCTGAAAGAAGGGATAGCGAGGAAGGAGGATTTTTTCGAGCCGCGGAGCGTTTCCGAAGAGGAGTTATTGTTGGTGCATACAAAGAGGTATCTTGAGAGGTTGCGTGCGCTGACATCTCACCCTCAACTTGCGGTTTATGAGTTTGAGGCGCCGATAACGGAGAGGACATTGGAGGCGCTTTATTCCTGTACGGGCGGGACTATTCTGGCAGCGAAAAAGGCGTTAGAAGAGAAGAACTTCTGGCTCAACATAGGCGGTGGTTTTCACCACGCTTTCAGTGAGCACGGGGAGGGGTTTTGCTTCATAAACGATGTTGCCGTTGCGGCGAGAGTGGTTCAGCGCGATGTTGGTGTTGGACGGATTCTGATTGTTGACTGTGACCTGCATCAGGGGAATGGCACGGCAAAAATATTTGAGAATGACCCTTCAGTTTTCACTTTTTCGATTCATCAAGAGAACCTTTATCCTGTCAAGCAGCGCTCATCTCTGGATATAGGGCTTGATGATTTTACAGGAGACGAAGAGTATAACGCTAGACTGAAAGCGGCAATGGAGCAGATTTTTGAGAAGAACAGATTCGATTTACTCTTTTATCTTGCGGGGGCTGACCCTTATGAAGGTGACCAGTTGGGCTTGCTTAAATTGACGAAAGAAGGTTTGAAAAAGCGGGACGAAATCGTGTTCGGGTTTGCAGCGAAAGAGAGACTACCTGTAGCGGTGGTTCTTGCAGGCGGTTATGCGTATCGCACGGAAGATGTGGTGGAGATACACACCAACACCGCCCGCTTGATGGTAGAATACAACAGGGTTCTCAAACCTCGTTAGAAGCGGGCTTCCAGAACAAGGACGATGTTTGTTCCAGGACCGTTGATTCCGGAACCGTGTATGCGCCAATCACGGTTCGTCAAGTTTTCGATGAAGA
>JAOAAR010000382.1 GCA_026418755.1 Planctomycetota bacterium | reverse complement strand
GTGTAATAACAGGTGTCTGCATTGTTATGTGGAGGAGGGGCGAAAAAAGCCGACTATGCTGTTTGAGAGGTGGAAGGCTGCTCTTAAGAAGTGCTGGGAGATTGGCGTGCCGCATATATGTTTTACGGGCGGGGAGCCGACTCTGGTCGAGTTTTTGCCTCAGTTAGTAGAGGCCGCTGAGGATATCGGGATGGTGACTGGGTTGTTGACGAACGGGCGGCGGCTTTCTGATGAGAAGTTGGTTTCAAAACTCGCAGAAGCGGGGATAGACCATTTTCAGATAACGGTTGAGTCAGACGATAGGAGAATTCACGATGAGATGGTAGGAGTGAATGGTGCTTTTGAAGAGACTGTAAAGGGGCTTGAGAATGCTGTCAAAGCAGGTGTTTATACACTGACGAACACAACTGTGACGAGGCTGAATGTCGAAAGAATAGAAGAGACGGTGAAGTTCATCGCGGACAAAGGGGTCAGGGTATTTGCGATGAACGGCTTGATACATACGGGCAGAGCGCCCGAGAGCGGTCTCGGTTTGTCTGAAGAAGAGTTGGAGGGAGTTGTTGGGAGGGCTGTACGGGCAGCGGAAGAGAGGGGAATGAGGTTCATCTGGTATACGCCGACAAAGTATTGCAGTTTTGACCCGATTGCACACGGATTGGGAATCAAGCAGTGTAGTGCAGCAAGGTATAATATGTGTATTGAGCCGGATGGTTCGCTACTTCCCTGTCAGTCGTACTATGAAGTGGTAGGGAATTTTCTGGATGAGGAGTGGGAGAGGTTGTGGGAAGCGCCTCTCTGTGTTTCGCTGCGGAGAAGAGAGTGGGTGGAGGAGAGATGTAGGAGTTGTGAGCGGTTTTCGGAGTGTGGAGGAGGGTGTCCGTTGTATAAGAGAGTGGAGAAACTTCATTGTTTAGATGTTGTTTCTGCGACTCCTGTATAGGAGATGGTTTGGAAGGAGCGGGGAAAGAGGTTATATTTGGGTTAGGAGGGAGAGATGCGAGCAGCAGTGGTTCTGGTGTCTGGCGGGCTTGATAGTGTGGTTTGTCTGAAGAAGGCGGTTGACGAGGGGGTGGCGCGCCTTGCACTCACTTTCGATTACGGGCAGAAGGCAGCGGAGCGTGAGATAGAGGCGGCCAGGAAAGTTTGTGCGCATTATGATGTGACTCACAGGGTAATAAAGTTGGATTGGCTTGCGAAATTGACTACGACAGCGTTAGTCAATCCTGCCAAGGAGGTACCGACAGTCGGTTATATGGCTGGGACAAAGAGGCTGAAGCAGGCAGCAAAGATGGTGTGGGTGCCGAACCGCAACGCTGTATTCGTAAATATTGCGGCCTGTTTTGCTGAAGCGCTCGGTTACGATGCTGTGATTGCAGGGTTCAACAGAGAAGAGGCGCTTTTTTTCCCCGACAACTCCATCCAGTTTATTGCTTCAATCAATTCCTGTCTCCAACTTTCGACTTTACGGGGTATAGTGCTCCACTCTTACAC
>JAOAAR010000381.1 GCA_026418755.1 Planctomycetota bacterium | reverse complement strand
AGCGCAAGCATCGCATACTGCGTGTTCGATGCGTCCTCATTGTTCCCGTCCTGCGCCGCACCAGGATAACGCCAAATGTTCGTCTCCTGCTTTGACAACAGCCACTTTACCAAGTCGTCCAGCATCTTCTTGTCTTCAGGAGTCGCATTCTGTCCAAAATTTCTCCTCATCTGCTCCTCGTAAGGCTCTGTCAGCCCCTTACCTTTCTTGCTCCCAGCTTTCTCGTCTTTCTCTGAAGGAGGTTTCGGCTGATATCTCGCAGCCAGAGCAAGAATCAAACACGAAACCGAATATGTCCGTTTCTCAAAACCGCCTGCCTCAGATTCGCCCCCCGGAGGGGTCAAGCCACCAGCAGGCACAGGTTTCTTTGCCACATTGAAGCAGAATTGAAATCCCTTCAAGATTCGCGGGTCGTTCGGATTCACACCACCTTTAAGAAGCGCAAGCAGAACCAGAGCGGTCGTCCCCCCAGGATAATGCGACTCAATCCCCTGCGTTCCACTCGCAAGCCACGAACCATCCGGTTGCTGCTTCGCCAACAGCCACTCAACACCCTTCTTCACCGCCTCGTCAATCCGCTTCTGGTCGACTCCCGAATCGCTCACATCAATGTCGTCATCTTGCGCAATCACTCCAACACAAAAAGCACAACAGAGAATAAAAACAAAACCAACCCAAAAACGCATACAAACTCCTCCTCTTCCACCACTACTATATATTATACACTCTAACCAGAAAAACCATTCTATTTTTCTTTCAGAATTTCTCTCAAATTGGAATCATGGATTGGCTCAGTGGGGGATAAAAGGGGGATGAAAAGATAGGAAAGGGCTTCCGTTTCTATTTCCGAAAATTCCCGCTACTTCGTATTGTTCGAACTGACTCCTCGGGGAGGGCTCGAACCTCCAACCTTGCGGTTAACAGCCGCTTGCTCTACCATTGAGCTACCGAGGAACATAGACCCACTTTCTTGTTCATCGTAATAATTTAGATGAAGGAGCAACTGTTGTCAACAAAAAATTGAATCCATCTCTTGACAGTGCAGGTAGGTGGTGCTGAGTATCTTGCCAAAACTGGCGGATTTCATTTGTCGGAAGATGGGCGAGTGCGTATAATAAAGAAGGAAGGGGAGATTCCCGAGCGGTCAAAGGGGACGGACTGTAAATCCGTTGGCGACGCCTTCGCAGGTTCGAATCCTGCTCTCCCCATCTGTTCTTATACTTCGCATACAGATATGCGCTTATTTTTTCTCGTCTCCTGTTCCATGATTGTTCTAATTCCGTTTTTGTTTTTTTATTTATATGCAGGATGGTATTTACGAAATGCCAGACCTGGCAATGGAAGGAATTGGCAGAGGTTGGTATTCTTCCTTAATTTGGTGGAGGAGATGGGATTCGAACCCACGGCCTCCTCGATGCGAGCGAGGCGCTCTCCCACTGAGCTACTCCCCCATTCTAACTCTAATCATAACAAGTCGCTTCGCTTCTGTCAAGAATTTCTTCTCCTG
>JAOAAR010000380.1 GCA_026418755.1 Planctomycetota bacterium | reverse complement strand
ATACTAAACAACGCAGAAAGGAGAATCATTCACACAACTTTGCTATTTTTCCTCTTTTAACATTATTTTTACAGAAGGGTCTCCTGACAAAAGAGGTGTCTGCTCAATCCCTTCCGTCTTGGCTTGTTCTTCCACCTTGGGCTTAATGTGATTTACGAGTTCCTCGGCAGAGACAGCGCCATCTCCGTTCTCGTCAGCCTCACCTGAGAGCGCTTTCAAAAGATAATGGGTAAAGAAGCCGCGCTTGACAAGCGGTGATGTAAGAGCGGTCTGGGAATTGGTACAGGCTGACAGAGTAGAAAATTTCGCTTCCGCAAAAGCAAACTTTGCAGGCGGGTTCGCCTTCAATTCGCCTATATCAATCGTCCTGCCTGCTCCTGACGAGTTAAAACCAGCATCGAGGAGAACCAATTTGTTCTTCGCCTTGACATTGCTAACCAGTTCAGAAAACTTTTCCAGAGAAAGCGCTGTAGAGTCCAAATCTTTTATATCGGAGTCGGAAAGGAGAAGGAACTGCTTACCTGTTTCTACCTCAGGAGCGGTCGCCCCGTTGCCCGCAAAATAAAAGACGAACATCTCACATTCCTCTACCTCGGAGAGAGATTTTTCCAGAGTCTCTTTTGTCGCATCGCTCAGCAAGACTGTCTTTACTTCGTAGGCTTTTAATTCTTTCAAAACTCTCTCCACTTCTTTAGCATCTTCAATAGCAAAAGAGGACTTGCCTAATCTTTTATCTTTGTATTCACCAACCCCTACTACGACAGCAAAGAGAACAGGTTTTTTGGGTTTCGGTGGTTCGACCACCGTGGGCGTCTCTGTCGCCGTTTCAGGAGGCTTTGGCTTCTCTTCAGGTGGTCTTTCTTCGGGTGGTTTCTCTGTAGGCGGCTTCACAGCCACCACTTCGCGAGGTTTATAACTTTCGGCGAACTCAGATGTGGTTGTATAGGCAGCAAAGTTCACCAGAAGCCCTCGCAGCACAGCCTCCTTTATCTCCTCCACAAGATGTGGAGTAAGTGTGTCCCGCACATTATCCCAGTTACCATCGTTAAGCGATGATGGAACACGGATGATTCCCCAGATCTTCCAGCCGCGTTGAAAATCGTCTAACGCCCCTTTCACCTCAACACCAATAGGAATAGAAAAAACTTTCTTACCCGTATGCACACTGACAATCTCAAAATTTCCTTCGAGAGCGTAGCCATACTCCTCGTCCGCCACAAACCAACTGCAGCAGTCGAGGAAGAACCAGAGAATCAAGTTAGGGATGTAGGCACCAGTGGTGCCGATGTAAAAGACTTCAGCGCGTTTGACAATGGGGAAAATAAGAAGGTCAACCCCTTTTTCCTTAGCAACTTTGAGCATATTCTCCGTAGGTTCAGCCCTCTTTACATCATACTCGTCCTTAAAACTCTCCACTTTGGGAAAGACCTTGAACTCTCGCAAGGTAGACACAAGCGCTTCGGAAAGAACCCCCTCGGAGGGCATTCTTTTTGCTCCATACCTATTCTT
>JAOAAR010000379.1 GCA_026418755.1 Planctomycetota bacterium | reverse complement strand
GCCAAAGTCGCCCTTATGGGCGTCCTTTCTTCTTTCTGGGGGTTTTTGTGGTTTTGTCACTTCTTCCATAGTTTTGCCCTCTATTCACAAGTGAAGCAAAGAAACCTGCTCCGAAACCGTTGTCTATATTCACAACGGCGATTCCAGGAGAGCAAGAGTTAAGCATAGTAAGGAGTGGAGCGAGTCCGCCGAAGGAAGCACCGTAACCGACGGATGTGGGAACGGCAACAACGGGCACACGAACAAGTCCCGCAATGAGAGATGGAAGTGCTCCTTCCATCCCCGCAACCACGACGATTGCCCTCGCCTTCATAAGAGTATCAAGATGAGGCACGATTCTGTGCAATCCCGCAACCCCAACATCTGCAATCAAATCAACATTAGAGCCTGTCATCTCGGCGGTAATTTTCGCTTCTTCGGCAACAGGAAGGTCACTTGTTCCGGCGCAGACGACCACTACTAGTCCTGTTTTTTCGACTCTCTCATAGCCGTATGTAATACAGCGGCAGCGTTCATGGTACTGCGCCTGGGGAAGTTTTTTGGAGACTTCTGCGTAGTGGCTGTTGTCGGCACGAGGCGCCAGAAGAATGCCATTTGCTTTCACAAGAGTTGCGGCAATTTCTGCAACCTGACGGGGGGTTTTCCTTTCACAGAAGATAACCTCACTGAACCCCTTGCGGTGAATACGCTGCAAATCCACGCAAGCGTCTGCAAGTGGTGCGATGGAGGCGGCGCAGATTGCCTCCACAGTCTCTTCTACGCTCATCTTGTCGCTCTTAAATGACAGAAGAATCTCCTTTAAGGAATTCATATTCACTCCTCGTCAGTATGTTCAAATGTGAGTTGCGGATTGATTATACTGGCGGCGATATGATGAATGTGAGCGGCGACTCTGCGGAAATAGACGCTTATTAAAGCATAAGAGACAGCATCTTTCAGTGTTATAGAAGTCTCTTTCAACACCGCATCGAGCAGTTTATCGCAGTCTCTTTTTGTCTCCTCATAAAGAACCATAACTCCTTTGGCGGTCTCATCGTCGGACGAGAGAAAAGCGTTCCTTGTCTTGGAGAACATACTCTCTAAAGATGTTTCGAGTTTTTCCATATGTTTTGCCAAGATGCCTACAGGGCAAGTGGTAGTAGCGAAGTGGGCAGCAGATAGAATATCAATGCAAAGGTCTCCGATGCGTTCGGCATCCTTAACAACGGAAAATAGAACCAATGAAGCAGGAATATCTTCTCCTTTTATGGAGAGATGTTCGATAACTTTCCGTCTGATTTCCATCTCGGCTTTGTCTACCGCTTTTTCTCTTTTCCTTATCTCTTTTTCTATCTCATCTTCCCGCTTTTTGCACAGAAGAACATCCGTAGTCATATCGAACATCCACTCGACATCTTCCAGCATCTCTTTGAAGATGTCAAAAGACTCAGAGAGAAGGTCTTTCGACCTCCACAATGAGAGGAGCATGCGAAACATATCTAACCTCCTTTATCCGCAAGCAGCCGACATATAAG
>JAOAAR010000378.1 GCA_026418755.1 Planctomycetota bacterium | reverse complement strand
CTTCTGTTTGCTGCGACTCCACCGACCACTACCAGTCTTTTCAAAGAAGTCTGTACAAGCGCTCTCTTTGATTTTTCAACCAGAACATCCACGACTGCTTCCTGAAACGATGCAGCGATGTTTGCTACTTCAGACTCAGTAAGTTCTGCATTTTTCTTCTTGCGCTCGCGGATGTGATACAGAACTGCTGTCTTCATACCAGAAAATGAGAAGTCCAGTGATTCCTCGCCAAGCATAGCACGAGGGAATTTAATTGTGTCAGAACCCCCTTCAGATGCTCGCTCTATGGAAGGGCCTCCTGGATAGGGAAGCGCAAGCATTCTTGCGACCTTGTCAAATGCTTCACCTGCGGCATCATCCGTTGTTCTTCCAAGTACTTCTGAATCGATAAGGGAGTTGATGCGGAAGAGTGCTGTATGCCCCCCTGACACTACCAAAGCGACTGCAGGAGGCAGAGCATCTGTACTCATAAAAGCAGAGTAAATATGGGCGGAGAGGTGGCTGACGGGGACCAAAGGTATGCCGAGCACGGCGGCAATAGTCTTTGCAGCAGTCAACCCCACCATCAGAGCGCCGATTAAGCCGGGACCCTGGGTAACCCCTACAGCAGAGAGTTGCCGAGGTGAAATCTTTGCTTTTTCAAGAGAAGATTCTACTGTGGGAAGCAACCAGAATGCATGCGCACGGGAAGCAACTTCAGGAACGACTCCGTAAAAACTCTTATGAAGCGGCGTTTGAGACAGAACAACACTCGAAAGAATTTCTTTTCCGTCCTTAACTACAGCGACTGCCGTTTCGTCACAAGATGTCTCGATTCCCAGAACAAGCATTCTGCTCCTTTCAAAATTCTTCGGTTGTGCGAGAAAGGGTCTTTTTGAAAAGGGAGCGGTTGCGCAGAACATCAAGAGCGGCACGGAGTTGTCTGTCAAGAGAGAGCGCCACAGCAGCGTTATATTTCTCACCCTCAATCTCAGCCTGGTGCTGGAGTCTGCGGAGGATGAGTTGTTCATTCAGAGAGAGAGAAATCTCCATATTCGGGCGCAATCCGCCTGCCCTCGCATCTATGTCCGTCTGTCTGTGGTAACAGACACCGCTATGGAGGCATTTTACGCCTTTATGGACGGAGTGGAAGTTTGGCGTAAAATAGAGAGCCACAGTAAGTTTTAAGAGAGAGTGTTCTGATGCAAGGCTATAGAGAGTCTGAACAGAACCTTTGCCGAAGGAGCGCTCTCCGACGACGACAGCGACTTCGTGGTCTTGAAGAGCGCCTACCAGAATCTCCGAAGCGCTCGCAGTGCCTTGATTGATAAGGACAGCGACCGGAATTCCTGCGAACGGAGCGTTGGACCCAGACTTTATCTCCTGTATCGGTCTTCCGCGTTCTTTTATGCGCACTACTACGCGCTCATTCAAAAAAAACTCAGCGACAGCGACCGCACTTTCCAGACTGCCCCCTGGGTTGTTCCTCAAATCCAAAATGAGCCCGTTCAAGCCAACCGAACGGAGCCGCTCCAC
>JAOAAR010000377.1 GCA_026418755.1 Planctomycetota bacterium | reverse complement strand
CGTTATTGTATGCACGAGTGCGTGTTGAGCGGCATATGGCAGAAGAAAATGAACGATGTGCGCACACTTGACATTGCAAAGCGGCTATTGGATTTGGGATTTCACCCTCCCACCGTCTACTTCCCGCTCATCGTTGAGGAGGCGATAATGATTGAGCCGACAGAGAGCGAAACGAAAGAGACGCTTGATGCATTTGCGGATGCGATGATACAGATTGCAAAGGAGGCGGAAGAGAACCCTGAGTTGTTGAAGAATGCGCCGCAGAAAACCCCTGTAAAGAGATTAGACGAAATCCGTGCCTCTCGTCAGCCTATTCTGCGCTATACTCCTCCATCGGCGCGCTAAAAACTGTCACTTCGGATAGACGAACTGTATTGTTACATTCACATCGGGATGGAGGCTTCTGCCGACAGGGCAAGTCTTTGCAATGGTTTCGAATTTCGCCTGCTGCTCATCAGAGAAGTTCTGCCCCTTCGGAATAATGACCTTGACTTTAAGCGAGCCGATACGCCGAGCAGGAGTTGAAACCATTTCTTTCAGTACTGTTATCTCCGTTCCTGTTATATCCAACCCTTTTTTCTGTGCGTAAAGTCCGAGGGTGGTGGCGATGCAAGTACCGAGCGCTGTAGCGACAAGGTCTGTAGGAGAGAAAAATTCCCCTTTGCCACCGTTATCCACAGGAGCATCTGTTTTGAGCAAACTGCCTGACGGAGTGTGAACAGCAGTGCAATGGAGTTCACCTTCATATGTTATCTTTACCTCAACCGCCATTTTCTCTTCTCCTTACCCCATTTTCTTCCCGCATATTATATCAAATAAAAATAGTAAGCAAGATAGAATCTTGTTCGGCTTCTTAAGTCAAGCGGCTTGAGCAAGAAAGCACCTGAGTTTATCGAACAGATAGTGTGTTAAACTTTACGGAAGACGAAGTCGCCGTTCTGGCTCTCGACGAGCACTCTGTCGCCTTCATCAAATTCACCGTTTAAGAGCGCCAAAGCGAGGGGGTCAACGATTCTTTTCTGGAGAAGGCGTTTGAGTGGTCTTGCGCCGAACTGGGGGTCGTATCCTTTGGCAATAAGTTCATTCTGCACATCATCGCTCAATTTCAGTTCAATGCGTTTATCTGAAAGAAGTCTCATAACATCATCAAGCCGCAGTTTCAAAATTTTGCGTAGATCCTCTCTGCTCAAACGGTGGAACAGAACGATTTCATCCAAACGGTTTAAAAACTCGGGGCTGAAACGAGCACGCACCAACTCCATCACTTTTCCTCGCACATCGCTTAAATCCTGCTCCACCGACTCTTGAATCAGATGGCTGCCTATGTTTGAAGTCATAATAAGGATTGTGTTCTTGAAATCCACAACGCGCCCTTGCCCATCGGTCAGTCTTCCTTCATCCAGAACTTGGAGAAGTGCATTAAAAACATCAGGGTGGGCTTTTTCAATCTCGTCAAACAACACGACCGAATAGGGGCGTCTCCTGATACGCTCTGTCAACTGCCCCCCTTCTTCATCTGTCTCTTATACAC
>JAOAAR010000376.1 GCA_026418755.1 Planctomycetota bacterium | reverse complement strand
TTTCTATTCGTTTTAAGAACTCTTTTGCTCTTTCAGGTCCCATCTTCTCCTTTAGCATTTTCAGAACACGCTCTCTTTGCGCATCATTTAATCTCCTGAAATTGTCGCGCAGCCATTCCAACTTCCGCAACATCTGCCTCTGCTCCATCGAACGGCGGAACCAGTCTCGGTCAACCTCTTGACGCTCTTGAGGTTGTCGCCTAAGATGCTCAGACTGATGGGGGAAGGGTTCCCTTTGAGGTTCCCTCGGAGATTCCAGCCGCCTCTTTAAACCCTCCACCTGTTTTTTAAGCGCTTCCACCTGACGCCTCAGTTGCTCATTTTCTCTCTTTAACTTTGCTGCATCGCTGTCTTTTCTCGGCTCCATTTCAAACGGATTGTAAGCAGCATAAATCGCGCCGAAGGCGAAGAAAAACAAAACGCTTACCAACAGAAATCTTTTCATATAAAACTCCTCCAAATCTCACAAAGAATATAACGCAACTCGCCCTGTGCAGGTTGCGCCTAAAAACTGATGAGTCTCAAAATCGCTCTTTCCTCCATAGTTTCGTCATCAGCGAAGGACAACAAGGAGCGAAATACTCGAAAAATCGGCAATCTATCTGTAGAATCTCTTTTGACAAGTTTAACAGATTACGGAGGAAGATTTGTCCGGACAGTTTAAAGCCAGAGTTGCACAAATAGCCGATAAAGGGCTTTTCTACACCACCATCTTCCTACTTTTCGTTCCTCTTCTCTTTTCACCAAAAGACCCGAACTTTGATGACTTCTTCTATGAGCCGAAATTTCGCGCCTTAACGGTCCTTTCTATCTTTGCTTCTCTTTTCCTCCTTCTCAGACTGCTGACCTGCAAAGAGCCACTCAAAGCAAGCCTTCTCGACACTGGCGCGCTACTTTTCTTCGGACTGTGTGCCATAGCAGCCCTCTTTTCATACAATCTGTCTCGCAGTATCTATGGTGTTCCTTTCCGCCGAGAGGGGCTTATCACGCAATTAGGATACGCTGCAACTTTTCTGTCTGCGTCCTTCTCGCTTAATACAGAATCGCGTAGAAAAAAGTTCTTCTCTTTTCTTTTTCTCTCCGCACTTCTTGTATGCGCCTATGGAATCGCTCAATATTTGGGGCTTGATCCTGTTCCTCGTGATAGACGGCGCTCTGATGTTTGGTGGAAATATCAATCCTTCGCCACTCTGGCGAACCCTCACTACTTTGCCGACTTTGTTCTTCTTATCCTTCCTACTTTCGCATTTCTTGTTCTTGTAAACACGAAACTCCGCCTAATCATCTATTCAGGCTTCTTCACACTCTCTTTTACTGCACTTGTGTCGAGTCTATGCCGTGGTGGGTATCTTGCAGCGTTCATTTGTGCCATCCTCGCGTTCTTCCTCTCCCTCTACTTGCGCTGCCTACACATCAAAAAAGTAATCCTCTTGCTTCTCTTGGCGGCTCTCTCTTTCGGAGTTGTCGAAGCCTATGGGCGCTGGAGGCGGTATTATTCCTGTCTCTTATACACATCTCCGAGCCCACGAGACC
>JAOAAR010000375.1:324-1539 GCA_026418755.1 Planctomycetota bacterium | reverse complement strand
GTTCCATAGAGGGGTTCTGCTACATATACCTTGATTTTCAAAAGACTTGGAAGCCTTATAGAGTTCTTCTGCCTTATGATAAGATTGAGTTCTGTGTTGGAGAGGTTTTGAAGAAGGCGGTGGAAGTAGGGAAGGCAATACGAGCGGATTCAGAATTCAAGAGGAGAGGAGGGGTAGTATGTCGTTCCTCTTACTCATATCCTTGTCCGTATCTTGAAATATGTACGGAGAGTGAGGTTGGAGGGGAGAGGGATGAGTTCGATTAAAGTGGTTTCTGTTAGAGGTGAAGTGGTAGAGACGGAGGAGGAGGTGTTTTGTGCGGTTTATGAGGGTGCTTTGCGGGCATTTGGAGATGTGGAGAAGGAGCAGCATTTTCGTTCTGCGGCGAAGCCTTTGCAAGCGTTGATGCTGGTTCAATCAGGGGCTGCGCAGAGGTTTGGGTTGGAGAGTCGTCATATAGCGGTTGCTGCTGCAAGCCACACTGGGACGAGGCTGCACGCGGAGACGGTGTTGGATATGTTGAAAAGAGGAGGACTGGATGAATCGTTTCTTGATTGCGGTACGCACAGACCTCTTGACTCTGGAGCACAAAGAGAACTTCTCAAGAGGAGCGCAGAACCGACTCCACTTCAACATAACTGCTCGGGGAAGCATGCGGCGATGCTCCTTGTTTCGAAACATCTCGGTTATCCGTTGAACAATTATAGGAAACCAGAACATAGATTGCAGGTTGAACTTCGCAATCTTATGGCGCTTTTCTGTGAGATGAGACCGGAGGAGATAAAGACGGCGAGCGACGGCTGCGGCGTGCTTGAATTCTCCGCTCCGCTTAAGAAGATTGCTCTTGCGTATCGGAATCTTGTTCATCCGCCGAAGGGGTGGCAAAAGGCAGCGGAGTGTGTTCTTGAGTCGATAAAAGAGTCACCTGTTCACTTTTGTGGAGAGACTACGCTTTCCACTGAGGTTGCGCGTATAACTCGAGGAAGAGTAGTGGTAAAGGGTGGCGCAGAAGGCACATACTGCGGAGTTGAACGGGACAAAGGGTTCTCTTTTGCACTAAAAGTCAGAAACGGTACGCATTACCTTGTGGAAAGAAGACAGACCCCTATCACTTCATCCTGCGTTGCGGCGGTTTCCATAATGCGTAACTTCGGATTCCTTTCTGAGACGGAGGTAAAACACCTTGAAGAGTTCCTGACACCTTCTATTTTCAAC
>JAOAAR010000375.1:0-314 GCA_026418755.1 Planctomycetota bacterium | reverse complement strand
CCGAAGAGTGCCGAAGAAATTTTAAGAGGCGCTCTTTGGAGAAGTTTGTTATGGAAAAGTCTCATATCCTTCTGGTGAGAAAGGGAGACCATTCCTACTTTTTTATCTATTCTCCAGAAGAAGTGTCATATCTTGCCGCTGCCTTGGAGGAGTACGCACACGATTCAAGGTATAACCTCGACATTCTTGATGCCCGTTTTATCATTGAGACCCTCTTCGAAAGGGAACCTATCAAGCAATTGGAGTTCATTCAATTGTGAAAGACCTGAAAGGGTATCTTATATCCTTCCTCGACAGTATATCTCGCGAACGTT
>JAOAAR010000374.1 GCA_026418755.1 Planctomycetota bacterium | reverse complement strand
AGAGAACGCAAACAAGTTTGAGCGGTTTATATTCGACCTAATCAGATATACGGACAAAGTGCTTTTGGTAGAAACCCCGCGCGATGAAGAGTTCTGCCCTATAAAAAGCGTTGAAGGAGACGAAACTCTCGCGAAAGCCCAGCAGTTTATGAGCAATCTGTATGGTAAATGGCTGCGCAAGTGCGGACTTGATGTGCCAACGGATAGCCATGGAAATGTTGTCGGAGTGATTGAGATAAGCCCGCTTTTCGCGTTAGATGAAGAGGAGTTGAAAGAGAAGATTCCGTCCGTTGGCAAGTTCACCGGTTCGTTATGCCTTGAACCATAAGAAGGCGGGAAGTAATCTGTTGAAGAGGTAGAAAAAGTGGGGAGAATAAAGGTTCTTCCTGACAGTGTGGTGCGCAGAATAGCGGCAGGGGAGGTGATTGAAAGACCCGCCTCCGTGGTGAAAGAGTTGATAGAAAACTCCCTTGATGCGGATGCAAAGCGGATAGATGTCTCAATTGAAGAGGGAGGAAAAAAGAGGATTGTTGTCAATGATGATGGCTGTGGAATGGATGCGGATGACTTGCGTCTCGCACTACTTCCTCACTCCACAAGTAAAATATCGAAAGAAGAAGATATATACCGCATAGTCACCTTGGGGTTTAGAGGAGAAGCGCTCTCCTCGATTCGCTCTGTCTCCTCATTAGAGATAAAGTCTCGGATGAGAGGTTCGGAGTACGGTTATTTCGTCCGTGCCGAAGGGGACAGAATCGGTAATGTCACCCCGTGTGCGGCAAATTTCGGTACCACAGTCACAGTCGAAAACCTTTTCTTTAACCTGCCAGCAAGAAGAAAATTCTTAAGAAGCGAGCAGTCTGAAACCTCTCACATTGTCGAAACGGTCACCAAAATAGCGCTATGCCGTTTCGATGTCTCTTTCATCTTAACTCAGAAGTCCCAGACTCTTTTAAGATGTGATTCTTCGCACGAGCATCTTGAAAGGATAAAAAGCCTCTTCGGCGAAGAGACAGGCGCCTCGCTTCTTCAAGGCGAAGCAGACAACTCCGATGCCAAAGCCTCAGTCTTTGTCGCCCCTCCATACTTGTGCAGAGCGGACGCACGGGCAATCTATACCTTCGTCAACAACCGATGTGTACGAGAAGAGACCGTGCGCAAAGCGTTGAGAGACGCTTTCAAGGAACACCTGCCTCCACATAAACATCCTGTTGCATTTATCTTCGTTGTTACTCCGCCCGACGCAGTTGATGCGAATGTCCATCCTGCGAAGGAGCGTATCCAACTCAAGAAACCAGCCTTAGTTTATACCGCCGTTCGGCAAGCAATAGAATCAGCGCTTGCGAGTGTGAAGAGGTTTTTTGCAGGTACTACAACATCAAGTTTTGCCCAACGCCATCACCAGATTGAGCAAGCCCTTTCAGATTACTTAAAGGAACATCATAATGTCCCCACACAGAAACCACTCGATGTCCATTTTAGAGAGTTCCGAAAGCAGGAGAACCTCGCCGAAGCCCAGATTCCCGATGGAAAGTTTTTTACCATCCACGACACATATAT
>JAOAAR010000038.1 GCA_026418755.1 Planctomycetota bacterium | reverse complement strand
GGGCGGTTTGTGACAGGATGTTAGAACTTTCGAAGGATAAGGGGTCGCCGTTTTTCGGGAAGGTTGACGAGAGAAGAATCGGGATTACAGGTCATTCTCTGGGCTGCTACACAGCGCTTGGGGTTACGGGGCTAAAGGAGAGGGATGAGCGGTTCAAAGCGGCTGTTTATTTTTCTGGCGGCCTTTACTGGGAGGAGAGGGAGTTTTCCAAGATAAAGATACCTGCGATGTTTATGTATGGGGAGGCGGAGACGGAGGCGCGTGAGAGGCTTGCTTTGAGCGACATCAAGGCGAAAACGAGAAAAGCGTTCCTTTTCTGTGAGGGACCGAAGTTTTTGTTAGAGATAAAAGACGGAACACATTTCACATTCTGCGAACGGGTTTTTAAGGAGAAGAGTGCCGATGTTGCGAGGGAGCAAGTGCGCGTTATAAACGAGTATACTTCAGCGTTTCTGAGCAGATACCTGAGAGAGGATTCGAAGGGGGAAGAGACACTTTCGAAGAAAGACAGGATGCTTACGCTCTACTATTACGATTTCGGCAGGCGCTACGAGGTAGAGGTGAGGAAGGACATTCAGTATTATGAGGGGGCGGATTCTGATGCGATTAAGCACAAACTGGATGTTTATGTTCCGAAGGGGGTGAAGAATTATAAGGTGCTTCTTTTTGTTCACGGTGGAGCCTGGCGCATAGGAGACAAAGACCAGTTGATTTTCGGTTACGAGGGGCTAGGAAGAGCATTTGCGGAGAGAGGAATTGGCGTGGTAATCACAAATTACAGGCTGACTCCGCAGGTTGTTCATCCTGGGCATATCAGGGATGTTGCGCGGGCGTTTACCTGGGTGTATAAGAACATTGAGAGTTACGGAGGGAACAAGGAGAAGATTTTTCTGTGCGGCCATTCGGCGGGAGGGCATCTGGTGGCACTGCTTGTGACGAATGAGAAGTATTTGAAGGAACAGGAGTTGAGTGTTAAGGCAGTTGCGGGGGTGATTCCCATAAGTGGCGTTTATAAGATAGAGTCTAATCTCATGGGAGCGTTCCCGGATGACAAGGAGGAGTGGAGAGATGCCTCTCCGTTAGAGAATGTGAAGGAGAATCTGCCGCCGTTTCTGCTCATTTACGCCTCATCGGATATACCCGGACTGGCGGCTATGGCGAAGAAGTTTAACGAAGCGTTGAAAGAGAAGAAAAACACCGTTCATCTTCTTGAGGTGGCTGATAAGGCGCATATTACCATCATAACATCGGTCGGGAAGAAAGGGGACGAGACGACGGAAGCGATAGTTCAGTTCGTTCAGGAGAGGTGAGATTTCTCCACTCGCAATCATTTTCCTTCAAGCGGTTGAGATACTTTTTGTTTAACGCTCTCCCAGAAGTTGTCAGAGTGCTTGTAGGCGAGACAGCAGAGTATTCCTAGGGTTAGCAGGAGGAAGAAGTAGAAGAGTGTGAGTTTCCATTTCGCTTCGGCGACCATTTCGAGGATGATGCCGAGCAGAATCAGTGCACCGAGACAGATATACCAGTAGGTGGAGATGAACTCTGCTACTGAAAGTGACAAACTGGCGAGAAAAGGTACCGGAATGTTTGGGCTTTCTTGCCTGATGATTTTGGTGATGAGGATGGAGAATCCGAACAGGACGGCGAAGACGCATAAGAGCAGAACCCAGCGGATGAAGAATCTCGTTTTTCGGGCTTTTTTTCGTTCGTGTTCTGATGTGAGTCCGATGTGGTCGGTGAAAGGCATCTTGGAACCTCCAACAAAATTTTTGGGATTATAACACAGGTCGTCTGATAAAACAACAGTTCTGTTCAATTATTTTGCATTTCCCCATTTGCGAAAAGTGCTCTTCGTTACCAAAGCAGAGGCTTTATTCGAATAGTTTGTTGTAGAATTTGCGTAGGGATTCGCTGTGTGGATAGAGATTCATCCCCTCTTCGACAGTCTTTTTCGCCTCCTCTTTTTTGCCTAACTTCTGGTATGTCATTGCAGCGCCAAGGAAGACCCGTTCTCCAACGCTCTGTTCGAAGTTCTGCTCTTTTGCTCGTTTCACCAGTTCTACGAAATCGGTTTCTGCCTGTTTTATCTCGCCAGGCGAATAAAGACACCACCAAGCACGGACAAGGAGTGCATCGTTGTCGTTAGGATTCTTCGAGATGACTTTGTCGAAGCAGTTTTTCGCCTTGAGAGCGACTTCCCCCATTTTCGGTCCGTATGTCATTGGGTCTTCTTTCATCTTCTGTTGCAGGTATGTGAGTTCTACGGCGCAGACAAGTCCTTCGTTGAAGAGGAGGTCAAGGTTGTCGGCGTCGGCAGTGAGTGAGTCGGTGTAAAGTTTTTTCAACCTTTCGACGAACTCTTTAAGAACGGCAACATCTTTTAAGTTCCAGACCTTGTCGGCGAAACTGCGCATCAGAGTTCTGTCGGAAGGAGATTTTTCAATCAGTGTTAACAAGTCTTTCAATTCATCAACAAGTGCTTTTTGCTCCGCTCCCCTCTCTTCCGGCTTCTTTTCCTCAAGTTTTGCAACTGATGGAGATGGCTTTGTTCTGTTCAACTCTTCCATTTTCTCTTTCAGACTTTTCACCTCAACTTGGAGGTTGGAGAGTTCTGAATCTTTGGAGTGGAGTTGTCGCACCAATTCGTCCATCTTCTCTTCGAATTTTTCCTGCACACTTTTCGCTCTGCTTCTCTCGGATTCAAGCGCAGATTTCAAATCCTCGTTCTGTTGTTTCAATTTCTCTATCGCCTTCTTCTCAGCGTTTGCTTCTCTCTCCTTCCAAGCGTAATGAATCAAGAAGCCAACCACAAGCCCGACAGCGAATCCTACAAGAACCATCACCTGCTCTTTAACATTGATAGCCATCTGCCATTTCTTCTCTAACAAACCTTCACATCAAAAACTTTTTATAATCTATCCATCGCCAACATACCAAGAAGGTTCTGGTTCACTTCCTCTTGATTCTCGCCCCAGTATTTATTTAAACTCTCCTCATACTCTTTTTTCAGTTCCTTAAGTCTTTCTAACGAAATCTTATACCCTTTAAGAACCTCTTTCACCTCTTTCTTGACATCTTTCATTATGTCGCTTTCAAGTTTCTCCAACTCCTTTAACCCTTCTTCGCCTTTCTGCATTATTTCAGATGCCTTCTTTGCATAATCGTCTGTCGTTTTGATTCCATACTTTTTTTCGTAGACCCTTTGCGCAGCCTTTATACAGTCCATATACGCTTTAACAAACTCTTTCTCTTCGAGTTTTATGGTGTTGGCTTTCGCATCTTCACTCGTCATACGCGTATACTCTATTTCGTAATCGCAAGGGATGCAGATGGCTATACCGTTTTTGTCTTTGCACCAGAAATGACAACCGACTCCCTCTCCCACATATTCCCAGCCTCGTTTTTTGAGTTCCTCCTTATAGAAATTTATTATTTTCTTACTTACACTTTCGGCATTTTCGTCCCATTCTTTTTGAAGTTTTTCATCGAACCTATACCAGATGAAGTAGCACCCATCCTCATCAGTGCCTTCATAATATTTCCCTTCTCCTGCTTCAGGATTCTTCTCTGGAGAAGAGGCGCCTGGATAGACAGGTATTCCAGAAAATCCTCTCACTTCTTCGTCGGCAAGCAGGAAGGTAAGACCTGCTATTAGCACACAGAACACCACCAGAAGCGTTTTGAAATTTTTCATAAGCCACCTTCTAACTACTTCTCGAGTAAGATTATACTCATCATTCACATTCAAGGGGAAACTTGAATGCTCGAAGTACCTGTTACATACTGAACATTCCAGGAGGAATGGGAAGCCCGCCTGTTATTCGTGCGAGTTCTTCTTCTGCCATTTTTTTCGCCTTTCTTGTGCCGTCCGTAAAAGCGGCGACAATCAAATCTTCCAGCATCCCCACATCGTTTGGGTCAACCACCTCCGGTTCAATTTTGACTTTCAAGAGTTCCATCTTGCCGTTTATATACGCTTTGACCATCCCACCGCCTGCACTGCCCTCAACGACGCGTTCAGCGAGGTCATTCTGCAGTTTCTGTATCTTCTGTTGAATCCCTTTCGCCTGTCTCATCAGTTCGTCGAAGTTGAGAGACATCGCGAACCTCCTCCAAAACAGTCCCCTGAAACAGTTGACGAATCTGCTGGATGTTTTTTTGCAGTTTTGCTCCTACATGCCCCTCTTTACCCTCCTCGTTTGTTTTTCTACGCAAGGACTCTTCTCCAACCAGTTTTACTCCAAACACAGCGCCTGTGACCTGCCTTAACGCCTCCTCGATGTCGCGCCGTATTTGAACCATCTGAAGATTGTCTTTCATTCCTCCGATATATCCGGGGTGGATTCCAAGAAGTATCTCCGTAGGTCCAACACTCTTCAACACCGAACCGTTCAGTATGTTGCGCGCCAGTTGACTCCGCACTTTGCCTGCAAGAGCCTCTCTTATTTCGGTCCAATTACTGCTTTCAAGTCTTATCCCTTTTGGAGAGGCTTCTCCTCTCTCTTCCAATCCGATTCTTTTGCTCTGCTCTTTACTCTCTTCTCTTGGCTTCTGTGTCAGAAGATTCTGCTCTTTCGCTTCTTCGGCAGGTTCGTTCATCAAGAAGGAAGGCTGCGTCTGCTGTGCCTCTTTTAGTGGGAGAGGAGAAGAGGGAGGTTTTCCTTCCTTTGCAGATTCAAGAAGTTCGAAGATGTGCAGTACTTCTCCTCGCTGGGTGAGACGGAGGAGGGCGACTTCGAGGAGAAGGGAAGGATGGGCAGAATAGCGCATTTTGTTGCGCACTTCGAGGAGGTTTGCGAAAAGGGTCGTCAGGGAGGCTGGTTCGAGTCGTGCGAGCGGCTCTACTTCGCTTTCAGTAAACGAGAGAAGAGCGTCCCTCCGCTTAAGGAGAGCGTATATAAGCGAGTCTCTTACGAAGAAGAGAAGTTCGTCGGCGACCGCTTCAGGATTGTTTCGTGAAAGTGCTTTCCGAAGAGAATCTGCGACCTCGCTCGTTTTCCCCTGCACAAGCGATAGGAGAAGAGAACCGAGCAGTGATGCGGAGGGGACACCGACCAGATGTTCCAACGCCTCGACTCCAGGTGCGTCTCCGGCATATGCGACCAACTGGTCGAGAAGAGAAATTGCGTCTCGCATTGAGCCCTTTGCAAGGCGCGCGATTCGACGAAGAAGCCCAGGCTCCACTTTGAAATTCTCGCTCTTTGCTACATAAGAGAGCCTTTTAAGAATATCCATTTCTTGTAAAGGGAGAAAATCGAAAGACTGGCATCTGGAGCGGACTGTCTCAGGGATTTTGTCGGGCTCGGTGGTGGCGAAGATGAAGAGGGCAAACGGAGGCGGTTCTTCAAGAGTTTTCAGAAGCGAATTGAAAGCGTGTTTTGAGAGCATATGGACTTCGTCTATGATGTAGATTTTGTGGGATGAGCGCGTGGGTGGATAGTGGATGTTTTCTATGATGGGTTGGACCTCTTCAACGGTTCTATGGGATGCGCCGTCTATTTCGACCACATCAAGGTCACTGCCTGCGGCAATTGAGCGGCAGATGTCACAGGTGTTGCAAGGGACAGCCTCTTTGGTGTGGGGGCAATTGAGAGTCTTTGCCAGAATCCGCGCCAACGAAGTCTTCCCCACGCCGCGGGGTCCTGCAAATATGTACGCAGGCGCTACTCTGTTCGTCAGAACAGCGTTTTTGAGAGCCTGTGCAATCGCATCTTGCCCTGTCATGTCTTCGAAGACAGCAGGACGATATTTGCGCGCCAGAGCAATATGCATAAGGCAACCTCTTCAATCAAAGAGAAGCCGCGCAACTCGCTTCGGGACGCTCTTCCAGCGTCTACCCTACGGCAAGAAACTCCGGCTCCGTTTCTCTCCACACACGGCAGTTTCAACTTAGGGCTGCTTCCGTCAGGACCTGACCCGGTTCGTAGTCCACCGTTGTAAAGGACGGAACCCTCAACGCTTCTGCCGCAGAGAGCAACTGAAAGCGCAGTCGCCTCAAACGAGTTATTCGCCCCCGCTATAGCGGATTGCGGGCTACAGGGCGCCGCTAACTCCCCGGCATAGCGCGGCTTCCCATCTTTATTTTAATGTTTGGGAAAAAAAACTCAACAGAAACCTTCTCCTGGAGAAATTTTTAACATAATGGTTAAGAGATTAAGCCTTTAGTAGAAATGCGGCGTAGCCGACTACCTGACTGTAATCGCCTGTGGTGTCACCTGATGTCTTGTAGGAGAGGAGTGTGGCGCTTTTCACATTCGATTTCCTCGCAGCGAAAAGGGTTGCCGTAACAGGAGCAACACCACACATTGAGATTCTCTGCCGCTCCACAGTATCCCACAGACCATCAGGGTCAAGCGCCTCGATGCGCTCTATGACCGCCCTGTCCTTTCTTTCGGCAACCTTTTGAGGCTCGTAGTGAGTCAAGTCACTTGAAGCTACAATCAGTACCTCACCGTTGAACTGCTTCAAACTTTTCGCAATCCCTTCGCCCAGTTGCTGCATGGTTTCAAGTTCCTCGGAAGAGATGCAGATAACGGAGATTTTGAGGTCGTTGCGGCGGTATTTTAAAAATGGGACCTGTAACTCTCCTGAGTGTTCGTAAATATGAGCGCGCTCATCTTCGACTACGGAAGTGTTAGAAAGAAGAATATGGTTCAACTCCACATCAATCGGTACATCGCCGAGAGGAGTTTCCCAAGCACCTTCAGGGTAGAGGGCAAGAGGGGCGCCGATACCGCGATGATTAGGGTTAAGAATCAGCACCGTCATCGGGATTTTCACCGAATTATACGCTACCGCAGCCACTTCTCCTGAATATATGTAACCTGCGTGAGGAACTATCACTGCAAAAGCGGCTTCACCTTCCGAAGGTTCTTTTGCTGTTATCCATTTGCTCATTCTTTTCTTCAATCCTTGCTCGGTGCCTTCATACCATGTCCCCGCGTGAATCGCTTCCCTGCCGCTTCCCATCTTTTGAGCCTCCTATGACGACCGTCTCAGCGGTTATGTCACCCAATCTTTGCCGCTTTACATTCAATGAGGCAACTATCAACTCTATTATAATCGCTACATCCACCAATTTGAACAGGTTGCGAATGAAAGCCTGCAAGATTGTGATTTTTTTACCATTTGTGGAGACCACGCGGATTCCGAAGAGAAGTTTGCCCGGAGTTGTGGCAAACAGCCCCTCAAAAAGTGTGAAATAGAGGATTCTGAGAAGAGAGATAAGGAACGGGTTGCCTATGGAATGAGTGGTTGCGAAACTCTGCTGAAATATAGTGGAGGCAGGCAGAAATGGAAGAAGGAGTAAAAGAAGAATGGTGAAGTCGACGGAGAAAGATAGCGCACGGGTAGAAATGGTCGCCAGATTTTGAGGAATGCTCTCTGTCTTGTGGCTTTCTCTTGCTGAGAACAGGCGGATGGCGACACCCACCAGCAAAACCGCAACCATCATAATGAGAGCAAGCCAGAGAGAAAGGACCAGCCGTGTCGCAGCGGGGACAGAAAGAACCTCTTCATATTTACCGTCCATCCAAACTCCGATGATACTTCCCAGAAAACAGACCACAACAGGGCTTCCTTTCCACAGAGTAGTGTTTATGTTCAAGATTCTTCTTTTACCTAACAGAGGGGTGGTGAAAGGGCTTTCAGTTGCGCTCATGAGACGAAACTCTTTCAAGTCTTTCGTTGTGTAATGGTTTAAGATGCAAGGAGTTCCCTTTAATGGAGAAACAGTGAACAGATGTAAAGTCTCTCCGTCACTTTCAGCGCAGAAGGATGTGGCGGTCTTAAGGGGGGTCTTTTCTCTCTCTCCTCGAGAGTTCACGAGAAAGATGGTTTTGTCTTCAGCCATAGCGACGAGAAGGAACTCTCCTTTGAACTTGCTCATTTCGAGAGGAAAGGGCTCTTTTGTGTTTATCCACACCTCCTCTTTCGGCTTCGCCCCTTTTTTCAACTCGAACTCCAGGCGGAGAAGATTCCATCTCTCGTCTTCTTTCTTCCAGGCGGCGACGAGCAGTTTTCCGCTCTCGAAGTAGCCGTCTGCGACAAGAAGATTTTCGGGCATCTGGAGCGAAAAAAGCCAACTCTCTTCCTTCTTCTCCTCTCTTTTCTCTGTCTCAAATATTTCTTCACGGTAGACCGCTATGCCGTTGTTGTATAGAAATGCGACCCTTCCTTCGTCTAATGAAACGGCGGGCGCAAAACTCTGTTCAATCTTCTTTTCAGCACCCCATCCTGATTCTGCTTTAACCCGACAGAAGGTTCTTTTTTCGGCTCCGAGCATCGGATTCCTCTGGTAGAGAAGATAGAGTTTCTCGAGTGAAACTAACTGCGGCGAGTATGCATAATCCCACCAGAAAGCACTCTCAAACCCGATGAACAAAAGAATGAGGATTCCAAAGGAAAACCCCAGCGCCTGTCTGCGAAGACTCTGTTTTGTCACACAAGAAAACCTAAAAAATGGCTGACGACTATGATAGTCATCAGCCAAGTCTCTTCAAACTGTTTCGATTATTTGTTCTTGTCAGGGTTCTCGTCAGAAGGCTTCTTAGGTCCGAGTAGTCCTTCTCCTGTGAAGATGCCCGTCGGAGGCTTAATGATTGGGATGGTCGCCCGCAAAAGGAATAGAAGAGCAAAACAGGTGTTCTCGACAGGACCGACTCCTAACTCACCGCCTGCCCAGACAGGTTTTTCAGACTCACCTTCCCAAGAACCATCCGCTTTTTGCGCGCCAAGAAGGTATTCAGCACCCTCCTTGTACCAGTTGTGCTCGCCTATCTTCTCAACGAGACCAAGTGCGGCGCATCTCTCGATTCCGTAAAGATAGTAGAGATGCCAGCACGGATGGTTCGGATTCTTCGAAACAGTCCAGTTGTGCGCAAACCATGCAAACCCGTCGCGGATGCCTTGATTCAATGCTTTAAGCATCTCCTTGCCAAGCCCTTTTTCAATTTGAGACTTCGCAACAATCAAACAGATTACTCCCGATGTGGTCATGCTGCCAGTCGTCTTTACCCAGTCTCTTCTCATCTGCTCTGCCACATCGCCCGCACCTTGTGGAATTCCCTGCCCTTGCCGGTTAATATAACTCCACCCGCGTGCCTTCATCTTCGACGGCTCTTCTCCGAACTTCTTATAAGGGTCTTCCAACTCTATCACCTGTGTCCGCGGGTTCTCCAACTTAGGAGGCTCTTGCCCTTTCTTTTTCGCGTCCTTGTATGCCTCTACTTGCGCCTCCCACTTTTTCCTCATCATCTCAAGTAATTCTTTCTCCATCTTCTTCAACGCATCAATCGAAAGGTCAGCCGCTGGCACACGGAACCCCTTCACTTCAGGACCATCCTTCTCTTGATTTTCGAGGAACCAGGGAACTATTTTCTGAAACACTCCGGATGGAACGGAAATCCCAACCTGCATTGCGCAGTGTAGGGCAAGCACCGCATATTGCGTGTTCGATGCGTCCTCGTTCGGACCAACTCCGCCGACTCCACCTGGCTGTGGACCCGGATAACGCCAGATGTTCCCCATCTGCTTACTGATGAGCCATTCAACAGCGTTCTTCAACCAGTCCTGAATCCAGCCAGGTAGTTTTTTGAACTGCTTCTGTCTCCGTTTCTCTTCTGGCTCAAAAACGGTTGTCCTTTTCTTTTCAGGGTCTTTCATCATCTCTTCTGCTTCGTCTTTGATTGATGGCGGTGTTGCTAATGCGCTCAGAAACATTATAAGAGTAGAAACCGAATAGACCGTCTTGAAGGGCTGATTCTTCAAATAAGCAAGTGCTCTCTGGATGCAGTCAGAATCAATAGGCTCGCCTGTTTTCACCAGTGCAAATCCGCAGAGAGCGGTGACTCCTTCGGGATACGCGCTCGAAAGCCGCATCCCTTTCCAGGAACCGTCCGCCGCCTGTTGAGCCTTCAAGAACTCTGCACCCTTCTTGACCGCCGCCTCCACTCTTGCTGGGTCAACCCCAAGCCGCAGCATCTCATCCCGCTCACTCTCGTCTGCAACCGCCGTTGCCACCCACAACCCAGAGATGACAAAGACCATTACGCAAATCAAGTTCTTCATAATCTGAAACCTCCCCTACTTTTTCCGTCTACTATAACTATGTAACACCTTCTCAACCTGAATTTGTAACAACAAAGTTAATTAAAATCGGTCCACCTTGAGGGAAAGCAAGTTTACTACTTCTTCTCATCACCGCCTTTCTTGCCGCCACCTACTAGCCCTTCTCCTGAATATATCTGCTCAGGCAGTTTTACGAGCGGCATCGTAGCCTTCTTCAAAAACAGAATCGCAAAACAAGTGTTCACCATAGGGCTCGTAGTGTCGCCCTGCCTCACACCGCCTTGCTCTGAACCAGGCCAACTTCCATCAGCGTTTTGCACTCCGAGCAGATACTCCGCACCTTCCTTCCACCAGTCGTGCTTGCCTAACTTACGGA
>JAOAAR010000373.1 GCA_026418755.1 Planctomycetota bacterium | reverse complement strand
GGCGACAGGTGTTTATTTGCATGGCTTGGCAGGCGACATCGCTGCGAAAGAACTGACTGAATACTCACTCACCGCTGAGTATCTTCTCAAGTTCATCCCTCTCGCATTCAAGCGGTTTTTGAGAGAGGAAGTCGGCGAAGATGAAAAGAGTGAAGAGTAAAGTGCTTGCCAATCTCCGCTGTGCGGACGATGCTTTCATCTTGCGCCTTGATGTGCAGAACTCTGCTCATTCAGCGATGCCAGGTCAGTTTCTTATGTTGCATATCCCAAACGGAAGGACTTTTCTCCGCCGCCCCTTTTCAATCGCCGATTCAGAAGGTGGAGAAATCACGCTTCTTATCCGCGAAGTCGGTGAAGGGACAAGAAGCCTGCGCGCTTTGAAAGAGAACACGCCTCTTGACATCATCTTCCCGCTGGGAAGAGGTTTTTCTATCCCCCACGCTGACAAGGTACTTCTCGTTGCAGGCGGTATCGGAGTCTCGCCTCTCATCTTTCTTATAAAATTTCTTCGTGCCAGAGGCATTTCCACTACACTTGTCTTTGGAGCAGACACCGCACGACATCTTTATCTCTCCGACCACTTAGAGCGGCTTTGTAACAGAACGGTTTTTGTTACGGAGGACGCTTCTTCTACAGGTAGGGGAACCGCCGTTGACGCTGCGGCAAAGTTGCTCGAACAAGGAGAGCGGTTTGATTTTCTCTACACCTGTGGACCGACTCCTATGCTCCGCGCAGTCTCAGAATTGGCAAAAAAGTTTCACCTTGAAGGAGAGGCTTCTCTTGAATCTCGGATGCTTTGCGGAATCGGAGTCTGCCTTGCTTGCTCCTTTAAGATAGAAAACGGGAGACGGCTGAAAATTTGCTCCGAAGGGCCTGTTCTACCTCTCTCGGCTCTTTGAAAGCCATTTTCCATATGAAGGAGAGGACTTTACCATTACAAGAATCTCTAGACTTGATACTGGTTGACCTGATAGAGATAGTTTGTTAAATTATTGGTCGTCTTCTACCTTATAACGAAAAGTTTTTTAGGGAGTTTAGAGATGCTCGATGTAGGAATTTTCAGGCGGGACCCGAGAGTGGTAAAAGATGCGCTTAGAAAGCGAAATCTGCCTGATGATGGCAGTGTTGAGCGCATAGTCAAGATGGACGAGAAGAGGAGAAGTCTCACCTCAGAAACTGATGAATTGCGCAGAAGGCGGAAAGAGTTGAGTGAGAAGATAGGAGAGTTGCGCAAGATCGGTAAAGATTCAGAAGAGATGGTCAGAGAGGTTCACGCTCTTAAAGAGGACTTAGAAAAGAAAGAGGAAGAGTTGCGAAGACTGGAGACTGACATAGAAGCGCTGATTTTGAGAATTCCGAACATTCCTGATGAGGAGGTTCCAGAAGGTGTGACAAAAGAAGAGAACAAGGTGGTTCGGGAGTGGGGAGAGAGGAGAGATTTCAAGTTTAAGGTGAAGCCGCATTATGAGGTAGGTGAGCGTTTGGGGATTCTGGATATGGGACGCGGTGCGACAATTGCCGGTTCCCATTTTCCACTTTTTCTTGGCGCTGGAGCCTCTCTGTGCCGTGCACTTATC
>JAOAAR010000372.1 GCA_026418755.1 Planctomycetota bacterium | reverse complement strand
CAGTCAGACCGCTCCGAAAAAAGCGTCTGTTTTGAAATCAATCCTATACTATGGCGAAGACTCAGCATCCTGAAATACAAGAGCGAGCAGGAAAAGAGTGAATTCCGTTTCATCTACAGACTCATTTACTACGAAGGAACGAAAGATTCTCACCGCTTCGAGTTGAATCCTCTCTTCTATTACAAAGACAATCCGTGGGGATGGGAAAGCGGAGTTCTGGGAGGGCTTTTCGGGATTGGTTCGACAGAGGAAGCAGGTTATGTGCGACTCCTGTGGCTTTTAAAACTTTAAGGAAGTCTTCGATGGAGTTATTGAAGAGACTGACGGAGGCTTTTGGAGTAGCGGGGTTTGAGAATGAGGTGCGCTCACTCGTCAAGAATGCGATGAAAGAGTTCTGCGACGAGGTACGCACCGATGTGATGGGCAATGTCATCGGCTATAAGAAAGGAAAGGGCAGGACATCGAGGCGACGCAGTCTGATGCTCTGTGCACACATTGACGAGATTGGGTTTCTCGTCACTCATATTGATGACAACGGGTTTTTAAGAGTCGACCCTGTCGGCGGAGTCAATCCAAAACTTTCACTCTCCCAAAGAGTCATCGTCTGTGGTAGAAAACATCTCTTCGGTGTGATTGGCTCAAAACCCATTCATATCTTGACGGAAGAAGAGATGAAAAAACAAGTTGAAATCAAAGATATGTTCATTGATGTAGGATTGCCAAAAGATAAGGTCAAAGAACTCGTCTCCGTCGGCGACCCCGTCGCCTTTTACCAATCTTTTTTCCGAATCGGAAATCATCTATGCTGCAAAGCGATGGATGACAGAGTGGGAGTGTATGTTATGCTTGAATCACTTAAAGAGATGAAAAAACATGAGGTTGATGTCTATGCTGTGGCAAGCACGCAAGAAGAAGTGGGGCTGCGTGGGGCTGTTACGAGCGCGTTCGGAGTGGACCCCAGTATCGGCATTGCGCTGGACACCACTCTTGCCTGCGATGTGCCTGACACCCCAGCGCACCAAAGAATCACCGAACTAGGCAAGGGAGTAGCAATCAAGATAAAAGACACCTCCTCGATTTCAAATCCCCTCTTGGTCCGTCACCTCAAAGAAATAGCAGAAGCAAAGAAGATTCCTTATCAGATGGAGATTCTACCGCGAGGAGGAACAGACGCTGGCGCAATTCAACGTACCCGTGCCGGCGTACCAACCGCCACTCTCTCAATTCCAACAAGATATGTCCACTCAGTCGTCGAATGTGTTCACGAAGAAGATGTAAAATCGGCGGTCAAACTCATCGTCGCATACGCAGAGAAAGCACACGAAAAAGATTACACTCTTTAAGGTACTCTTCCGATGGAACTCTCTCCTTTTAACTTCTGGCGCAGAATCGAAGAACTCCACAGGCGAATCCAGTCTCTCATAGCAGAGACTCTTGCCCCTCTCGCTCCTGCCTCACCGCTGGATGTCGAAGCAGACTTCTTCCCTCCAGCCGATATCTACACAACAGACGAATATCTGTCTCTTATACACATCT
>JAOAAR010000371.1 GCA_026418755.1 Planctomycetota bacterium | reverse complement strand
CCCTTAGGGCTGAAAGCAGGATAGACAATGTTTCTGAAAGTATATCAAGCATAAGGCTGGAGTTGGAAAGGCTCAAGCTGGAAAGGACCGCACCCCAGGAAACGGTTACCCGAATACCAGAACCAAGGAAAGAGTTGCCACCTTCAAAACCTCAGGAGACATCTCAACCACAGGAAGCCCCCCCTGGAGACTTTCAGAGGGAATACGATGAAGCGATGAAGCTTTACAATTTAAGACAGCTAAATCAGGCAAGGGATAAGTTTATAGATTTTATAAAGAAGTATCCAAGGACACTCCTTACAGACAACGCCTACTTGTGGCTTGGTGTAATATACAGGGATTTAGGTGAAGTCAACAAGGCTGAAGCGGTATGGCTTACTTTGGTGGAGCGCTGTCAAAAGAAGGAGATGCCAGATTGCAACAAAGCACCCTCTGCCCTCCTTCAATTGGCAAGACTCTACGAGCAGAGGGCTGATAATCAAAAGGCTAAGGAGTTCTACGAAGCTATACTAAGGGATTATCCCCTTTCCGAGGAGGCATCTACTGCGAGGGCAAAGCTGGGTAGATAACATGAAAGTGCCAAAGCATCTTGCCATAATAATGGACGGAAACGGCAGATGGGCCAAAGAGAGGGGTTTGCCAAGAATTGCCGGTCACTACGAAGGCGTAAGAAGAGCGGAAGAAGTGGTGGAAGCCTGCATAGACTTAAACATAAAGTGGTTGACACTCTTTGCCTTTTCCACTGAAAACTGGAAAAGACCGGAGGGCGAGGTAAAAGCCCTTATGAGACTATTGGAGGGTTACATCCGAGAGAATGCCAAAAGGCTCACCGAGAAAGGATTGAGAGTCTCCTTTGTGGGAAGAAGGGACAGGCTTCCAGAAAGCCTCGTAAGAGAAATGGAGAAGGTTGAAAGACTCAGGCCCAAACAGGAAAAGCTTCATGTCATCCTGGCTGTGGATTATGGTGGAAGGGATGAAATCATAAGGACGATAAGAAAAATGATTGAAACCGGCTCTCAAATAGACGAGAGCTCCTTTAAGCTACTGTCGGACTTTAGCCAAATACCAGACCCAGACCTTCTTATAAGAACTGGAGGGGAGAGGAGAATATCCAACTTCCTACTTTGGCACCTTGCCTACACGGAGCTTTACTTTACAGACACCTACTGGCCAGACTTTAGAAGAGAGGACCTTCTTAAGGCGATAGAGGACTTTTCAAGGAGGGAAAGGAAGTTTGGTGCTGTCCTATAAGAGCAGGGAGGTTGTAGGTATATCCATAGGACTTATTACGATTCTCCTTAGCCTTTCTCCTTATCCTGTCTTCTACCTTGGACTTTTTGTACTCTCTCTTCTCATAGGATTTGAAATTTCAAAAGCCCTGAGCATTAAGGAGTTTTACGTTGCACCTCTTACTTTTTTGTTTGCCTCCCTTTCCCCTGAACTTGGTACTTTGTCCTTACTTCTTCTATCCTTTCTACTTGGCTGGAAAAGTTGGTCCCTTGATGGCTTCTTGAGGGCTTTGCTGGTTTGCCTGTATGCTGGATTTTTACCCCTTTTTGTTCTTGAGCTAAAGGGCATGGACAGTTATGCTC
>JAOAAR010000370.1 GCA_026418755.1 Planctomycetota bacterium | reverse complement strand
GAAGAGGACAGCAAAAGCCGCATCCTTCTGCTCGGAATGCTCTCAGCAGATGTGAAAAAGATTATAGACGAAATGAAAAGAGGGGGCTTCGACCCATTAAAAGTCGATGTAGACATAGCATCCGCATACGGAGCACTCCTTGCGGCAGGGTTTAAGCCTGAAGGTGCCCCGAAAGAGAACTTGAAGGAAAAGGATTTAAACCCCACAGAAGAAGAGACTGTTGTTCTGACTGCTCTCTGTTCAAATCAAGTTATGGTCTGGCTCCACGCAGGAGAAAATTTGCGCCGAACGCGCTCTTTCTTCCTCTCCTCAAAAGATGTAAAACAGCAAGCAGAGAAATTCGAAAGAGAACTCCGTAGAACAATCATTGCAGCCGGAATGAACTCCACAGTGAAAAAAATCTGTTTCGCCGGAGACTTCCAAGAAGATTTAATAAGGGAAATCCAGAGCCGCTTCCACGCCGATACGGAGAAACTCACCTTGAGCGAAAAATTTGGAGCATTTCTCGATGAAGAATCGAAAAAATTATTGGAACAATCAGGTCTGGTAGCCTGCGGCGCCGCCCTCAAACTCCTTGGCTACGACCCTCTCGGACTCGACTTAAGACAGGGAGAACTCGCCTATATGAAACCTTTCGACCTTATAAAAACATCTCTTTCTTGCACACTCACATTAATATTCTTCCTTCTCTTCACAACAGCATATGCTTACAGGTTCAAAGCATCCAGAGACTCCACAGAACTCGATGCCATCCGCAAAAAAGCAGCAGAATACTACGAAACCCTCCTGCCTGAACCGGACAGAAAAAGAACAACCACTAAGGTTGATGGCATATACCAAGAGTTCACCGATACCCTGAAAAAACGGAAAAGCGGCGAGCGTGGCAAGACAGCAACAGTCAGTGCTCTTGACGCACTCCTTGAGTTGGGTAAAGCGCGTCAGAAAATTGGAGGCTCCTTCCTTCTCGAAAACCTCACCGTGCAGCCAGGAAAAATTACAGTCGAAGCATCGGTCGACAAAGTGGAGACCGGTGACGCACTATACAACTATATAGACAGAGAATCCAAAATGCTCATCAAAGATGTCGCATCCTGGAACCGCGACCCTCGAAGCGGAAAAATCGTATTTAAATACATCTTCAGAGTAAGAACAGGCTATGGGAGATAAAAAGAATGGAAGGAGAAAAAAAGAGTCCATCCGCTGTAAAACTCTATGTCCTTCTTATGTTCCTTGCTAATATCGCACTTGGCATGATCACCATCCTTGTGATTATGGAAAGCCTAAAGTATGAGGAAACTCTCATTCGTGAAAACAACGCACACACAAACCTGATGAAGGTGATAAAAGACCCGCAGAATAAGTCTTTCTTCGGCAAATACACAGGCGGCGACCAGGAAGCACAAGCAGCCCTCCAACAATTTGTAAACAAACGCGCCGAGCAGGTAGGAGCGAACGAGAACATCCGCACGCTCGTCCCCTCCGCAGACAACAAAACTCAAGAAGCTCTCGTCAATGTACGCCTCGAAAAAATATCCTGGGAAAAACTCATCAGATTCCTTCACGCTGTCGAACAGGGCGGCAGAAATGCCTACACACGGGAAC
>JAOAAR010000369.1 GCA_026418755.1 Planctomycetota bacterium | reverse complement strand
GCACTGGTGCTGCTGAATCGATGCAACTTGCGATGGAGGACGCTGCCGTTTCACTTGAAGAGGTTTCTTATATAAACGCGCATGGTACGAGCACTAAACTGAATGATGCATCCGAAACAAAAGCCATTAAGATGGTTTTTGGTGATTATGCATACAAGATTCCGGTTTCGTCGACAAAGTCACAAATTGGACATTTATTGGGTGGTGCTGCGGCTGTTGAACTCGCTGCAACAGTGCTTGCTGTCAAAAATGATGTTGTACCGCCGACTATCAATTATGAGTTTCCGGATCCGGAGTGCGACCTCGACTATGTGCCTAATGAGCCACGCCAGCATAAAGTTAAGGTCGCTCTTTCGAACAGTTTCGGTTTTGGTGGACACAACGCTACAATCGCTGTCGGCAAACCGAGGTGATAAAGAACTTTTAAAAACGACTTTGCTGTATATGAGAATATTGGATGCGTTGTGGGTGAGTAGCGTCTTTGATGTAGGAGTTGGTGGGCTTTTTTGTCCTGATTTTCGAGTTAGGGGGTGGGCGATAGGCTGTAATTTGCTGAGGGTGGGCGGCGACAATAATGGGGTGTGACAGTTGACATCGGTGTGAACGAATACAATCTATAATTATCAGAGGGCGAGTACTACGGCGATAAAAGGTCCTGCAGAAGATTCGATGTAATGGAATCCATTTTTTGGGTCAATATCTTCGAAGTCAAGGGCGTTCGAGAAGAACCCAGCCTGGATAGATATGAACGGTAGTGGGTGGAGGGCGACTGCGAATTTGAATCGGGCATAGCGGTGCAGGACGAAGTTGCTGTCGGAGGAGTGATAGGCGAACATTGCGAGGGAGGCGGAGAAAGAGATATAAGGGAATGGTTGGAGTCGGGCGTAAGCGACGGGGGCGAGGAGAGGGGCTTGGGTTCTCACTTCTTCGGTTCTTTCTTGAGGGGGTAGGGTTGCGGCGGTGCCGTGGGCGAAGAGGTGGTAGTCGACAACTCTAATCGATGCGCCGATGCCGAGATAGAGTTTTGAAAAAGGTACTATGGAAAAGAGTATATCTGCGCAGTAACTTGCGATTCTGTAGCGGGTGTCGAGTTGCGTTGAAACGAGGTATGTTGTATCGCCGATGACGACTGAACTGGTGAGGGTGACTGTACCTGTGTAATGGAGTGTAAAATGTTCGAAACGAAGAGAGAGGAAAGGGGTGGCGATTCCGATTCTGCCGACTGGAGATTGCTGGCTTGGCTCCCAGTTTAAGTCGTCGTGTGTGAAGTGTGTTCCGAGTCCTGCGACATCTGAGTTAGTTCTCAATTCTGCGCTCATATCGCTCCACCAGTAATCCGCTTCGAGAGAGAGAATCTCTTCTGCGAGGCTTGTGCTTCCGGTAAGAGACAGGGCGACTGCAATCAAAAGGGCTTTTCTCATAGGTTTTACTCCAAAACAGTTTCTTTATACTTTATTGACGCTTAAACCCTTTTTCTTTTCAAGGGAAAATTGTTTTAGCAGGAATTTCTTGGAGAGTATGTTGTGTTGTGGAGAGGTTTTTTGATTATTTGCGAAAGATTTGCAAGAGGCTTTGGAGAGTGGTATAATTTGTATTTGTTTAGGGGATTTTGGGAGAAGGTTTATGTCACGGGTGTGCGAAATATGTGGCAAAAGGACGCGGG
>JAOAAR010000368.1 GCA_026418755.1 Planctomycetota bacterium | reverse complement strand
GTTTTCTCGGTGTCCTAAGACGCATGGTTCTCAAAGCGAGAGGCGCTCGGGTGCAATCGGGGCGTCGGCATTGCCGGGTAGGGTGTGGCCGGGCAAGAAGATGGCAGGTCATAGCGGTGTAAGGCGGGTTACAGTAAAGAACCTGAAAATCGTGGATATAATTCCGGAAGAAAACCTCTTGGTGGTTAAGGGGGCGGTACCGGGACCTAACGGTGGTTTTGTAGAAGTTCTGCAGAGTTCTATTGGATAAATGAGTGAAGGAGAATTGAGATGGCTGCTCTAACTGTTTACGGTAAGGACGGAAAAGCAGAAGGGAGGCTCGAAATAGACGACGGTTTGTTGCCCAAAAAGGTTAACTTTCAGATTCTTCACGAGGCGATTGTGATGTACGAGGCAAACAGGAGAAGCGGCACGCACAGTGCGAAGACGAGGGGAGAGGTTGCGGGTTCGAGTAGAAAGCCGTGGGTACAGAAGGGGACGGGAAGGGCGAGGGCAGGTTGTAGGCGTTCTCCTATTTGGCGTGGCGGAGCGGTGGTTCATGGTCCTGTGGTAAGGGATTACAGTTGGCAGATGCCGAAAAAGGCTGTTAGGAAGGCGTTTTTATTGGCAGTCGCGGCAAAGTTGAAGGATGACGAGGTGCGGGTGGTCAGTTCTCTGGCGTTTGAGAAGCCGAAAACGAAGGAGATGGTGAATCTTTTGAGAGGAATCGGGGTTGAGAGAGGGTGTCTTGTGGCGGTTGGGGAGGGAGAGAAGAACGCATATCTTTCCGCACGGAACATTGAAGGGGTGAGTGCAATGCGAGTTCAGGAGATAAATGCGTATGATGTTCTGCGCCATCGTTATCTTGTCCTGAGCAAAGACGGGTTTTCACTACTCTGTCAGAGGCTTGGTATCGAGCAACAGGAGGGAAAGGCGTAGAGCAAAAGCAGAAAAAGGAAAAGAAACAGGAAGAACAAGGAGGCAAAAAGGAGAAGAAAGATGAAGTTCAACGACCCGCATCAGATAATACTGAGACCAATTGTGACGGAGAAGAGTGACAAAGCACAACAGCGCTCCAATCAATACACTTTTCAGGTTGCTCTGGAGGCGAACAAGATTCAGATAGGAGAGGCTGTTGAGAGGATATGGGGAGTTCGGGTTAAGAAGGTTAGGACTATCAATATGAAGCCGAAGCCGCGAAGAAGGGGGTGGGTGCGCGGCAGGACGCGTATGTGGAAAAAGGCGATTGTTACCCTTGCAGAAGGCGAGACAATCGAGATTGTTTAAGAGGTAAAAAGAGGGGAAGAGACGGAGAAGGAGAAGAAAGATGGGGATAAGGGTTTACAAAGCGACATCACCTGGAAGACGGAACTCCAGTGTTTTAGATTACTCTTATCTGACGAAGAAGGAGCCGGAGAAGAGTCTGTTGGTTCCTTTAAGGAAGAGCGGTGGTCGGAACAATCTGGGCAGGATTACGGTGCGGTTCAGGGGCGGCGGCAACAAGAGGATGTATCGCCTCATAGACTTCAGAAGGGAGAAGGATGGAATACCGGCAAAGGTGGAGGCGATTGAGTATGACCCCAATCGTTCCTCCGATATAGCGCTGGTTTGTTACAGGGACGGAGAGAGACGTTATATTGTCGCTCCCAAAGATTTGAACATTGGAGACGAGATAATTTCAGGAG
>JAOAAR010000367.1 GCA_026418755.1 Planctomycetota bacterium | reverse complement strand
GGACCTCAGAATACAGTAACGGGGGACACACTATGCTCGAAGAATCATCCTGTTATTCTTGAGAGGATGGTCTTTCCGGAGCCTGTGATGTCAGTTGCTATAGAGCCGCAGACTCAAAGTGAGAGGAAGAAGATGGAAGAGGCTATTCAGTCGTTGATGAAAGAAGACCCGACTTTTAAGATGCGCAAGAACGAGGAGACGGGAGAGACTTTGATAAGCGGGATGGGGGAGTTGCATCTGGAGATTTTGACGAAAAGAATCGTTGAAGAGTTTAATGTGAAGGCGCGGGTTGGCAAACCTCAGGTGGCATATAAACAGACTGTGCGAGAGAGCGCGGAAATTTCTTACGAATATAATCGCGTAGTAGGATTGCAGAGGCACAAGGGGCGGGTAAGACTTTGGATTGAGCCATCTTCAAAAATTAGCGATGTTGTAGTTGACAACAGAACTGAAATTGGTAAAATTAATTCTGCTTTTGTCGCTTCTGTGAACGACGGGGTGAATTTCGCCATTGAAGGCGGGATAGGATATGGTTTTCCCTTTGTTGGGATGAAGGTGATTTTCGCTGCGGAGGAGGTGGATGTGGACGGGACGGAGTTGGGATACTACAGTGCGGCGGTTGAGGGGATGCGAAAGGGTGTTTTGGAGGCGAAATTGAGGGTGTTGGAGCCGAAGATGCGTCTTGAGGTTCACACGCCGCAGGAGTTCGTAGGAGAGGTTCTCTCCGACCTTGGCACAAGAGCGGCAACGATTGAAGAGATAGAGACTATTGATGATTTAAAGATTGTGCGCGGGACGGTGGCTGTTTCTAAGATGTTCGGGTATGCGACTCTTTTGCGTTCGATTACGCAGGGGAAGGGGGCGTTCACGATGGAACCGACGGGTTATGTGCCAGTGCCGGAAGAAGTGGCGGAATCGTTGGGGCTTTTTCGTATAGGAGTACAGCCTTAAAAGCGGAAAGAAGGAGAGGAGGTTATGGCGTTTCAGAAGATAAGGATACGGATGGAGGCATATGACTGCCGACTTCTTGACACGAAGGCTAAGGAGATAGTTGAGGCGGCATTACGGACGGGTGCGAAAGTGGGGGGGCCTATTCCGCTTCCGACGAGGGTTGAGCGTTATACAGTGTTGCGTTCTCCGCACATTGACAAAGAATCCCGGGAGCAGTTTGAGATACGGACGCACAAGCGGCTGATTGAGATAATCGAGCCGACTACGCGCACGACTGATGCTTTGCAGAAACTTTCGATTCCTGCTGGTATAGACATAAAAATAAAAGTCTACGGAGAGTAAGGAAGTGAGATATGGCTGAGGAGAATCTTTTGAAGTTGAAGAGTGTGTTTGAGCGAATGAAACTGTTAGGGCGGAAGGTGGGGATGACTCATATTTTCGCGGATGATGGGGCGTTTGTGCCTGTTACTATTCTTGAAGTGGGTCCCTGTTTTGTGACTCAGATAAAGACGAAAGAGAAGGATGGCTATGATGCGATACAACTGGGCTATGGGAGGATGAAAGAGAAGAATGTGAAGAAACCTCAGTTGGGGCATTTTAAGAAAGCGGGCGTGGCTCCTTTGAGAGTCCTTTCTGAGGTTAAACTGAAGAATCCGAGTCCGGACTTGAAGGTGGGAGAGGCGTTGACAGTATCACTTTTCGAGGGTTCCAAAAGTGTGGATGTAGCG
>JAOAAR010000366.1 GCA_026418755.1 Planctomycetota bacterium | reverse complement strand
GGGCGGTTGTAAATAAGGGGCAAGACGAGAATATGGCAAAAAATTATGCTGAAAGATTGCCGACGGGCGTTTTGTATCTTGGTTGGGTACCGTTTGATGAAGGTGCGGCGAAAAATTACCGTTTCTCTGATGAAACAGGCTCTTTTATTGCGATAATAGCAGATAGAGTCTTATTGAAAGGTTGAGGTTCTCAATATAGGAGGATGGAGATGGAAGAGAAAGGAGAGAGAAAGAAGGAGAAGAAGGAGCGGACGATTCACAAAGGATTTGGTGAGATTTTGAAGAGGATGGATGAGGGCGGTGTCGAGCATTGTTTTGCAAGAGATGAGGCGCAGCGTCCGCATTGCACATTCGGTGCTGAGGGTATCTGTTGTCGAATCTGTTTTATGGGACCTTGTCGTATTTCCAAGAAAGCTGAGCGTGGTGTGTGCGGAGCGGATGCAAACACAATTGCGGCGAGAAACTTTGCGAGGATGATTGCTGCAGGTGCATCTGCTCACTCAGACCACGGTCGTGATGTTGCCCATGTGTTCCTTGAAACTGCAAAAGGCAACATCAAAGATTACAAAATCAAAGACAAACAGAAACTACTCGATGTTGCAGGCTATCTTGGAATCGAAGTAGAAGGTAGAAAACTGCAGGATGTTGCTATTGAGATTGGTGAAAAGTGTCTTGCTGAGTTCGGTAAGCAACACGGGCATTTAAAGTTTACTGAGCGGGCTACAGAGGCGAGACAAAAAATCTGGAAAAGTTTGGGTATTTTACCGCGTGGAATAGACCGCGAAGTTGTCGAAATAATGCATCGAACCAATATGGGTGTTGACCAGGATTATAAGAACATAATGAGACAGGGAAGCAGATGCGCTTTGAGTGACGGCTGGGGCGGCTCGATGATTGCGACCGAACTCCAGGATATTCTGTTCGGACAGCCTTGGCATCTGCGTTCGTCTGTCAACCTTGGTGTCTTGGAAGAAGATTGTGTAAACATAATCGTCCACGGACACGAACCAATCCTTTCTGAGATGATTGTAGAGGCGGCAAATGACCCTGATATGCTTAAACTCGCAAAAAGCGTCGGAGCAAAAGGAATCAATCTTGCGGGAATCTGCTGTACAGCAAATGAGATTCTGATGAGACACGGGATTCCGCTTCTTGGTAATTTCCTATTTCAAGAAGCAGCAATTGCGACAGGTGCTGTCGAAGCGATGGTAGTTGATGTTCAATGTGTATTTCAAGGACTCTCGAAAGTTGCTGAATGTTTTCACACCAAACTCATTACTACATCACCAAAAGGGAGAATCCCTGGTGCGGTGCACATTGAGTTCAGTGAGGAACATCCTCTTGACGGTGCGAGAGAGATTCTCAGAACGGCGATAGAGAATTTCCCGAACAGACGCGGAAAGCCGTTCATCCCGCAGGAGAAGCAAGAACTGGTTGCAGGGTTCACTCATGAAAATGTGATTCATATGCTGGGTGGAAGTTTCAGGACAGGTTATCGTCCGTTAAACGACAACATAATCGGAGGACGCATATTTGGTGTAGCAGGTGTTGTCGGATGTTGCAACCCCAAATGTACTCACGACTCGATTCACACTGAGGTGGTGAAAGGATTAATAAAGAACAATATCCTTGTGCTTCAGACGGGATGCTCAGCGATGTCAAGTGGAATGGCAGAACTGCTCGTTCCGGAAGCGGCAGACAAG
>JAOAAR010000365.1 GCA_026418755.1 Planctomycetota bacterium | reverse complement strand
CCAGCGCAGTGAAATTTTTGCTCATCGCTCCTCTCCGAAGGCGAACAGTCTTGGCGCGCAGGTGCAAGGGGAACTGCTACAAGCAGGGCAGCCTCTTCCGTATTTCTCCACGAACGCTTCTTCCATATCCACACCAGTAATCTCCGCAACACTCAGGAGCCACGCCAGGACATCAGCGAACTCTTCTTTGAGACTCTTTTTGTCGCCTTTACGCAATGCTTTTGCGAGTTCTCCTACTTCCTCGACGAACCAGAGGAAGGTCTTGCTCAGTCCGCGTCCTGCATCCCGTTCGAAATAGGTTTTTGATATTACCTTTTGGGCTTTTTTAATTTCCATATGAGTTCTCCGCCAGCGTTAACAGAATTATGCCGCAAAAGAGGGTTGTAAACAAGTTGCGTTTCTTATTTTCAGGAGATTGGCAGGTTTGGGACTTGGGAGGGAGGTTCTGTTGGGTTATGTGGAGAGAATCGCTCGTATTCGCTGAAGATGCAGCCGCAGTATTTCTGTCTGTAAAGGTTCAGATGTTTTGCCTCTTGTAGGGAGGCGTTGTGGAGGAAGCGCAAATCTTCGTCGAGGAATTTTACTCCAAAAAGATGTTCGAAGCGTCTGCCGATTTGTCTTATCAGGTTGAGGTTCTGATGTTTTGAAGTGAGGAGGGTTGTTGTGAAGGAATCGAAGGTGTTTTTTTTGGCGAACTTTGCGGTGAAGCCGAGGCGGAGTCTGTAACAGACCTCGCAGCGGCGTTCAAGTCGTCTGATGACTGCGGGCAGGAATTTGAAGAGCCCGTATTCCTCGATGAAATGGAAGTCGGTATCTTTCAGATTCTCTGCGAGGAGTTTCGCCGAGTGGAGGCGTTTCTGGAACTCGAGGAAAGGGTGGATGTTGGGGTTGAAAAAGAGGCAGGAGACTCGGGAGAATCTTTTCTTGAGGTAGGGGATGACGCCGAGGGCGCAGGGGGCGCAGCAGATATGGAGAAGGATTTTACTCATTCCGATTTTCCGCCGCTTTCAAAGAGTGAGCCTTGGATGTGGGCTGGCGGGGTCTCGTTCATATAAGAATATGCTTTTTCGGAGAGCATTCTTCCGCGCTGGGTTTTGCGGAGGAACCCTTTTCTTATGAGATAAGGCTCATAAACATCCTCGATGGTATCCGTTTCTTCGCCGACTGAGACAGCGATAGTTTTTACGCCAACAGGGCCGCCACCGTGGTCTATGAGCGTTCTTAAAATGGCTCTGTCCGTTTGTTCACATCCTTCTTTGTCGATGCCAAGCATAAGAAGCCCTTTTTCAGCGATGTCGGATGTGATTGTGCCGTTGCCTTTGACTTGTGCGACATCGCGAAGTCTGCGGAGCAGTCTGTTGGCAAGGCGCGGAGTTCCCCTTGCGCGTTGGGAGACTATTTCTGCAGCGTCTGGCTCTATGGGGACATCGAGAATCTTTGCGCTGCGTAGGATAACTTCTTTTAACTCTTCGGGGGAGTAGAAGTTGAGTTTGAGTGAGACGCCGAATCTTGCGCGGAATGCTCCTGTTAGAAGTCCTTCGCGGGTGGTTGCGGCGACAAGAGTGAAGTGGGAAAGGGGGAGTTTGATGGTGCGTGCTGCTGGGCCTGAATCGAGGACGATGTTGATGACAAAATCTTCCATTGCGCTGTAAAGATACTCTTCGACGATTTTTGGCATTCTATGTGCTTCATCGATGAAGAGGACATCGCCGCGTTTCAAGTTAGTGAGGATTCCGGCTAAATCGGCGGGGCGTTCCAGGAC
>JAOAAR010000364.1 GCA_026418755.1 Planctomycetota bacterium | reverse complement strand
CGCCACAATCACTTTGGAGGACCTCATACCTGCCAGGTGCTGGATTGCTCCCGAGATACCGCAGGCTATATACAGTGAAGGAGAGACGGTCTTGCCTGTCTGTCCTACTTGGTCGGAATGAGGGCGCCAGCCTGCATCGACTGCGGCGCGGCTTGCCCCAACCACACCGCCTAATAAATCGGCGAGTTCCTCAAGAATCTTGTAGTTTTCGGGTCCCTTCATTCCGCGTCCACCAGAAACAATCACATCCGCTTCGGTCAGGTCTAGTTTCGCTCCGGCAACTTTCTTCAACTCCTTCACAATGTACTTAACACCGCTTCCAATGTTTGCCTCTGCTTTCAACTCAACCATTTCTCCTGCGCCGCTCAATTCTGCCGCAGCAAAAATTTTGGGACGCAGCGAAATCACTACAGAAGGAGACGAGAATGACACAATAGCACGCACCTTGCCAGCATAAACAGGGCGCTTCACTTTCACTTTTCCATCCACAACATCTATCTGAATCACATCCGAAGCCATGGCAGCGCCCAACGATTCTGCTACGCGCGGAGCAAGGTCTCTGCCCAACGCTGTATGTGGAACAAGCAGAACAGTGGCACCTATCTCTCTTACCGCTTTCACCACGAGCCGTGTATAAACCTCCGGGACAAAGTTTGCGAAAGGTTCTCCATCGGCAACAACAATTTTGTCTGCTCCAAAACGGGCTAACTCGGTTGCTTTCGCCTTTATATTGCTTCCTACGACAACAGCCGCTGCTTCTGTATCCAGTTTCTGCGACAGCCGCTTCGCCTCGGATACCGCTTCATAAGCGGATTTGCGGAACTCTCCATTACGCTGCTCCACAAATGCCATAACGCTCATATGTGAACCTCCTATATCACTTTCGCCTCATTCTTTAAGAGTTCAACCAGTTTCGGCACAGCCTCAACGCCTTCTCCTACCTTTTTGCCAGGAGGACGGCTTGGCGGATACTCAAATTTCTCAACTTTACTCAATGGCTCAGGCTCGACAGATGATTTTGTCGCTATGGGCTTCTTCTTCGCAGCCATTATCCCTTTCAGGGATGGAAGCCGTGGCTCTACTAGCCCTTTCTGGGCGGTGATGATTGCAGGAAGCTCGACTTCAACCACCTCAACTCCGCCCTCTATCTCCTTGTGGACCGTCGCCCTTTTAGCCCCTAAATCCACATCCAACTTCGAAGCCTCTGTAACACATGGGAGTCCCAGCAAGACGGAGAGTCGAGAAGGGGTCTGGCACGAATCGTCATCAATCGCTTGTTTGCCGCAGAAGATAATATCATAGTTACCTTCCTTGATAACCGGCGCAAGAATCTTCGCTGCCTTTGCTGGCTCATTCTCCATATTCTTCATTTCGATGTGAACCGCGGAATCCGCACCCATCGCAAGCCCTTTCCGAATCACCGTCGGCGCATCGGAAGGACCGTAACAGATAAGCACCACTTCTCCACCGTACTTCTCCTTCAACTGAAGCGCGCATTCAAGTGCAATTTCGTCGTAAGGATTGATGATAAACTCAATCCCCTTCTCGTCAATTGAGCGGTTGTCGTCACTTAAGCGGATTCTCGCCTCTGTATCAGGTACTCGCTTGATGAGGACTCCAATTCTCATTCCTTATCCTCCAAAACAATAATTATATCCTGTATAACTCCTTGAGTTTTCTCCTTTCTTCTTCAGGCATCTCATATTCGTGTGTCTTCTCCGGGAACGCCTTGCTCTGAACATCTTTTATATACTGTTCAAATGCT
>JAOAAR010000037.1 GCA_026418755.1 Planctomycetota bacterium | reverse complement strand
GATTCATACTGGCTCGCGGGGGTTTGGTCATCAAGTGGGTGAGGATTATATGAGGGAAGCGAAGAAACGGAATGCTGCCCGTTCGCCGAGTCCGCACCTCTGTTTTCTGGATGTTGATTCAGAGGAAGGGAAAAACTACATCGGCGCCATGTATGCTGCTGCCAACTTTGCTTTCGTCAACCGTCAGATTTTGACAGCGTTTGTCCGCTCTGCTGTGCGCCACATTTTTGGCTCCGATATCCACCTTCCGTCCCTTTATGATGTCCCCCATAACATGGCAAAAAAAGAGCACCATTTCGGCGAATCTCTCTGGGTCCATAGAAAAGGTGCCACAAGAGCATTTCCTCCATCCCGGATGCAAGCCACGCCTTACGCCGATGTGGGACAACCTGTTCTTATCCCTGGCTCTATGGGAACCGCTTCTTATGTGCTGGTCGGAACTGAAGAGAGTGCCGAGAGCCTGCACTCTGTCAATCACGGGGCAGGGAGAGTGATGTCGAGAAGTGCCGCAATTGGGCGCTACAGGAAGAGTGGCAAGAAAGGGAGACGAGAAGCACAGATTTCAGACGAAGAATTTGACGAGGCGATGGAAGGGATTCTTTTGGTTTGCGAGGACAAACGGTCTATAAAGGAAGAGGCGCCGATGGCTTATAAAGACATTGACGAAGTAGTGAGAGTTGTTACGGGGGCAGGACTTGCAAAAGCGGTTGCGCGGATGGTGCCCCTTGCAGTTCTTAAAGGATGATTTTTCAGCGGTCGTAAAATTCGCCGTAGTTTTTCTTCGCTAACTCTTCAAGAAATGCTCTCCCTTTTCGGATGAGGCCAAAGCCGAATGTGCTTATAGAGACTCGCTTTGCTTTGTTCAATTCCGTGATTTTTTCTATGATGACAGGAGGGTCTGTATATTTTCCCTCGTTCGGGAGACCGTCGCTCAACAGGTAAATTGTGTTCACCTCTTTATCGTTGAGCGCAAATTCGAGGGTGTCGTAGATGTTTGTTCTGCCCTCCGCTGTGAAATGGCGGACAAACTCTATGGCGGCCTGTTTGTTGTTATATGTCGCTTCAATTATCTGCTGCCGCCAAGCATTATACTGCTGGTTGTAAAAGATTATGTTGAATTTTACATCTCGTTGGAGTTTCTCAATGGCGCTGATGAGTTCCTTCTTTGCCATCTCTATCTTGGTCACTTTGCGACCGCCTTTTTCATCTTCACTTGGTAGCCCTGTTTGCGGTGACCACCCATCTTTCTTCTTATACTCCTCATTCATACTTCCAGAGACATCTATGACGAAGATGATTCTTTTGGAAGCGACGGTTGTACCGAAGAATGTGGGAAGATTTTTGCGTTGAACGGGGGTAAGACGGAAATCTTTTGACCGCTCTTTCCACCAGTTCTCCCAGGCGATTGAGTCTCTCCCAAAATCTTGCTCTGTGAGTATTCGGAGAGCATCAGCGATGTAGGAATCCTGTGGTGGTGTGGCACTCTTAATGTTCTTGATAAGTTGAGTTATGGCACTCGTGTCGCAAAGTTGTCTTAAGCCTTCGACGGCTTTCTTGCGCACCTCAGAATTGTCGTCGGTGACAAGAGAGACGAGTTTCTTCAAAAGTTTGTCAGATGAGGAGCCTTCACAGAGCGCCTCAATTGCGCGCATACGGACACACGGAAATTTACTATCCAGCGCAGGAAGAAGCAGTTCCATAGTGCGGCTTATCGGATAATCATCCAGAACACGCAGAGCAAGCAACTGGACACTCTCTTCAGAATCTTTGAGAAACTTGCCAAGCGTAGAAAGAACAGCATCGCTGTCGTAATCGCTCAATCGCTCAATCACCGCCTTTCTAATACGATAGTCAGCCTCACCGCCAAGAAGAGAGAGAATCTTCAGGGTCTCCTCTTTTTTGGATTCTTCTGAGGGAAGGAGTTCTACTAAAAAGAGTTTTGCTTCATAATAGTGCTCTTTCTTCTTCTGAAGGAGAGACTTTACATAGTGATTCCAGCATTGGCTTTTTGAGAGAAGTCCGAGAGCGTTTTTGAAAGTCTCTTTCATCCGTGGGTCGTTCAGTTCGTATGAGAGGTCTGCAAGTGCGTTGGCTGACTCGGGGATATCTAATGAACTCAAAAGGTAAATGATGTCGCATTTGAGAGTGACATCGGTTTCAGCAGGATACTTGCTCAGGATGAAGTCAACCGTGCGTCTCTGCTTGAAGGCGCCCATACGGCTTATGATGCCACGCTTCGCCTCTACTTCTTTCGCCTGATTGTACTCATTGATGAGGTCATCCAATGAATAGGGAGGAGGGCTTTGCTGTTGAGATGAAAGAGTTGAAAGAGGGAGAACGAAAACTGTAAGGAGAAGAAGCACTTTTTTCCCCTTCTTCATTTTCAGTCTCCTTCATACTCTTTCAAGAGTTTATAAGGAACCCCAATATCTGCTACGAGCACTTCTCCTGTGTATTGTTTCGCCTGTGGCTCAAGAAAACCTTTCTTTGAAGCAACGAAGGTGACTGTTTTGGTGGCTTTGACTGCGACGGGAAGCGGGACGCCTCTATCGGCATCGAGTCCACTCGGCACATCAACGGACAGTACTTTGCATCCGGACAGGTTGATAGCGTTTACGCAAGATTGTTGAAGTGGACGGAGTTCTCCTTTAAGTCCGATTCCGCATAGTGAGTCGATGATAAGAAAGGCGCCTGCAAATTCTTTCTCCAATTTTTTGGTCTCTTGCTCGCTGATGATGTGGAAGGCAGGGATTCCCATACGGCGGACAATCTGAAAGTTTATGGCAGCAGCAGAGGTGGGTTGAAGAGAAGAGATTTGTCCGACTAGTGCGATGCGCACGACGAATTTTCGATTAGAGAGATGACGAGCGGCGACGAATCCATCGCCTCCGTTCGAGCCTGCACCGCAGACGCAGACAACAAGAGAATCGGAAGGGACCATCTGAGTCGCGATATCAGCGGTTCTGAGACCAGCGTTTTCCATCAAAAGTAGTGTAGGAATTCCGTATTCCTCCACGCAGCGGCGGTCTATCTCGCGCAGTTGCTCTACAGAAAGCGCGAACTGCTTCATCAATCACCTCCTATTTGAAATAGTTGACAATGCGGCGAAAGATTTTCATCCCATCTCCGGAAGGTTCTACTACCGGTGACCTTGACCTCTGGCGATGATAAAGGGGGTTCTGGTATGCAAAGATATGGCGCTCGGCGTGGGGCATAAGACCGAAGACTCTGCCCGTTCTGTCACAGATGCCGGCTATGGCATTCTGCGAACCGTTAGGATTGTCGGGGAAGTTTTGGGCATGGGAGCCGTCAGGGCGTATGTAACGGAGAAACACATAATTCTCTTTCTCGAGGCGTGAAAGAACAGTAGCGTCTTTTGCGACAAATTTTCCTTCGGCATGAGCTACTGGAAGGAAAAATGTGTCGCCTTTTTCTGCTGCGACGCAACGGTCAGTTTCACAACGGAGATGTACCCATCTGTCTTCGTATCTACCCGAGTCATTCCACATAAGGGTGACAGACTGAACGGGGGTGCCGTTAAGCCGCGGCAGAAGCCCTGTCTTGACCAAAACCTGAAAACCGTTGCAGATTCCAAAAACTACACCACCATCTTCGATGAACCTGTTTAAAGCATCCATCAGACTCGTTCGGAGTTGGAGGGAGAGCACCTTGCCCGCAGAGATGTCGTCGCCGTAAGTGAAGCCTCCTGGAATTACAACCACCTGATACCGTTTGAAAGAAAGAGAGTTCGGCTCCGAGAGGAGCTGATTTATGTGAACTGTTTCAGGTTTTGCACCAGCGCATTCAAAAGCAAAAACAGTCTCTTTATCACAGTTGGTTCCTGCCGCTCTTAAAACCAGAACTCCGACCATCTTTTCGTACTCTAAAGCAACCTGATTTTATGATACAGAGGAAACAGAATAGACTCAAGTCAAATGTAGTGGATGGAGATTCTCTGACTCTGGGTGGCAGGATGAAAGAGCGGTGCATTGTGCCAGTCCTTCTCTATAATTGACGGATCCGAGTAACTCAATACGCCAACTGCCTGTTGGGCTCAATCCCAGAAAAACTTCTTAGAAGTTTGAGTAAGACATCTTGTCCTGATAAAATAATAGAAGAGGGTTTTTTAAAGGAGGGAGAAATGAGAGTGGCAGTAGTCGCGGGGAGTGCGTCGGATGTTGAGTATGTTAAGAGGGCGAAGAAGACTTTTGAATCCCTTGATATAGGGACGGATGTTTTTGTTTTGAGCGCCCATAGAACCCCTGACGAGGCGGTCGACTTTGCAAAAAGCGCGGAAAAGAAGGGCTATTCAGCAATCATTGCAATTGCGGGGATGGCGGCGCATCTTGCTGGCGTTCTATCGGCAAATACCGTTCTACCCGTAATCGCTGTACCTGTCGCAACAGGTGCTTTCGGCGGACTCGACGCTCTTCTTTCGTCCGTTCAGATGCCGAAAGGTGTGCCTGTCGGAGTCGTGACAGTCGGAGAGACAGGTGCGGAGAACGCTGCTCTTCTGATTGCACGCTTTCTGGCGGTAAATGATTTGCAACTTAAGAAGAGACTCCTTGAACATAAGGAGAGACTGCGCAAGGATGCTCTTGCTTCCCAGCGCGATTTGGAAAACAGTTTATGAGACTTTCTCTTCCATTCAAAACAATCCAATGGGTGGGTGAAACGGATGGCTTTTTAAGAATCATAGACCAGACTCTCCTTCCAGAAAGAGAAGCCTATCTTAACCTATATACGGTGGATGAGTTGTTCGATGCCATAAGACAACTCAAAGTGCGTGGTGCGCCTGCGATTGGAGTTGCCGCAGCATATGGACTTTCTCTCGTTTTGAGAGAGGCTGAAGAGAACACCAAAAAGTTGAAGGACGAATTAAAAAGAGCAGCGGAAAAACTCAGGTCTGCCCGTCCTACCGCTGTGAATCTCTTTTACGGAATAGACAGAGTGTTGAAAGAGTCTCTCTCTTTTGCGGATTCCGTTTCCCCACAGTTGCTCAAAAAAACTGTTCTGGCAAGTGCGCGCCGTCTGCAACAGGAAGACGAACGAATGTGTGAGTCACTGGGTGAGCAAGGCTCTCAACTTATAAAAGACGGTTACACTGTTCTTACGAACTGCAATGCAGGTGCGCTGGCGACATGCGGGATAGGCACTGCGCTAGCGTGTGTCTACACCGCGGTGGGGCAGGGCAGACGGGTTAGTGTGGTCTGTTGTGAGACTCGACCTCTTCTTCAGGGCGCCCGCCTTTCAACTTGGGAACTCTTGAAAGCCAAGATTCCAACGACCCTTATCTGCGATAACATGGCAGGAGCATTGATGCGACAGGGGAAAATCAATGCTGTTTTTGTAGGTGCTGACAGAATAGCAGCAAATGGCGACATCGCAAACAAGATAGGAACTTATCCACTCGCCTGTCTCGCAAAAATTCACTCTATTCCCTTCTATGTCGTTGCTCCTTCCTCATCTTTCGACTTGAACACGCCATCCGGAGAGAAGATTCCCATTGAAGAGCGTCCTGCCGAGGAGGTGACTTTTATCCAGAAGAGAATCAGAACCGCTCCTGAGGGGGTTTCTGTCTTCAATCCTGCCTTCGATGTCACTCCAGCACACCTGATAACCGCGATTGTTTGGGAAGGGGGTATAATATCTCCGCCTTTCGAGCAGACGATAAAAGGGGTTTTTAAGGAGAAAACATTGTGCCGTTGAAGGATGTCCGCTATATAACAGGTGTAAGCAGTTTTGATGTACCCCACAGGCTAACCGATGTTCTGGTTATAGGGAGTGGCGCTGCTGGTTTGCGTTGCGCCATTGGAGCGGCGACACGAGCAAAAGTGCTTGTTGTGACGAAGAAAGGCGTTGAGGAGAGCCTCACTCTCCTTGCACAAGGCGGCATCGCTTCTCCTATTAGTAGTGATGATTCCGTCGAATTCCATATCAAGGACACTATCGAAACAGGGTGTGGTTTGTGTGACGAGCGGACGGTCCGCATGATTATTAAAGAGGGTGTTCATGCAGTAGAAGAGTTGATTAAGTGGGGGGTCAATTTTGACAAATCTTCTGATGGCTCTTACGCCCTTGCTTCGGAAGGCGGTCATTCAAAGCCTCGAGTTCTCCGCTCAAGCGGAGACGCAACAGGGCGTGAAATCGAGAGAGTCCTTTCAGAACGGGCGCGAAACCATCCGAACATAACAATCCTCGAAAACACATTTGCTATCGACCTTTTGACTCAGAACAATCGTTGCGTTGGAGCCATTCTTTTCTCTTCAAAAGGCGGCAAAGAGATAGTCTGGGCTCGTGCTACTGTTCTTGCAACCGGTGGCGCAGGACAAATATACCGTGAAACCACTAACTCTGAGATTGCATCAGGCGACGGAATAGCCATGGCTTACCGTGCAGGTGCAAAACTACGCGACCTCGAATTCGTCCAGTTCCACCCTACCGCTCTCTATGTAGCAGGCGCAATCAGAGCGCTTATAAGCGAAGCCGTCCGTGGTGAAGGCGCTTATCTAATCAATCGCTTCGGAGAACGCTTTATGCTCCGCTACCACCCCAAAGCGGAACTTGCACCAAGAGATGTTGTCAGCCGTGCAATCCTCTCTGATATGAAACGCACTCACGATACGCAGGTCTATCTCACTCTTTCACACCTCAATAAAGAGACTCATGAGAATCGAGTCAAGAAGAGGTTTCCAGGCTTATGGCGCCTCTGCGCTGCTTTTGACATTGACCTATCTCGTGACCCAGTGCCTGTCCGTCCTGCTGCTCACTACTTCATTGGAGGAATTAAAACTGACATATTTGGCAGAACATCAATCAAAGGGCTTTTCGCTGCAGGCGAAACAGCATCCACTGCTCTTCATGGCGCAAACCGCCTCGCATCCAACTCACTTCTCGAAAGCCTAGTTATGGGAAAGCGTACCGCTGTATCAGTTCTCAAATACCTTCGGAAATGCCCTCATCTCGCTCCCAAGACTATCTCTATCCCACCACCAAAATGGAATGAGAGAATTTTGGTAAGAGATGTTGAAGATTCTCTGCGCTCTCTGATGTGGTGGCAGGTGGGTATAGAACGCAATGCAACAGAACTCGAAGACGCTCTAAAAAGGCTCTCCTTCTGGTGCCGCTATGTCCTCCGTAACAATTTCGATACGCCTGATGGCTGGCGCCTTCAAAATATGCTTACCGTTGCCTATCTCGTAACGGAGAGTGCGCTGATGCGTCAAGAAAGCCGAGGAGTCCATTATAGGACTGATTTCCCGCAGGGAGACGATAAGAAATGGCGCTGCCATATTGAAGTCTCTCGCCGCGAGTCAAGAAGCAGAAAGGAAAAGTGACTTACTAGGTCTTTGTCGAAGTTGGACGAGCGGTGAATAGAAGGGATGAAATGGTTAAAAGGTTGCGAGAGGTGTTTCCCTTTGCTTTCTAATGTTTTTCTCTTCAGTAGGGTCAGGTTGCGGTCGGGAGGATGAGGATAGATATAAGATTCAGGAGAGAGGAAGAGAAGACCCCGGCTGCGATATCGTCTGCGAGAACACCGAGAGCGCCTTTTAAGCGTTGAAGTTGTCTGATGGGAGTGGGTTTGAGGATGTCAAAGAATCTGAAGAGAAGGAAACCGATGGCGCAAGAAGTGAAGGAAAGTGTGGTATTATGCAACTTTATGAGAGAAAGAGACTGCCCGGCAACCTCGTCGAGTGTGACCCAAGTAGGGTCTTTACCGTCCTCTTTGCGAAAGAGGAAGAATAAGAGAAGAGAGGATGAGATAAGGAATGCGACTTGGATGTGTGGAGAAGGGAAAAGAATCTGGAAGAAGTAGACGGCTGCAGCGGTGGTTGCGGAGGTGAGAGTGCCCGGCAGGCGAGGGAGGAATCCTATTGCGAAGAAAGAGAGGATAAATTTACGCAAGTTTGGTGCCTTTAAGGAGTTTAACGGCGCGGTGGATATAGGTAACTGTACTTGCGAGAGTGATGATTGAGACTGCATAAATGGAGAAAATGGTGAAGGACTTAGCGGTCCCTTCCGGGGTGAGGTATGCGGTGTAGAAGATAAGCCAGCCTACGGTGGTGTATTGGGCGGTGACTTTTACTTTGCCAGAAAACATCGCACCGAATGCGAGGCCTTTTCCTTCGATATAGGAGCGCAGTCCTGAGACAAGGAATTCTCTGGAGATGATGATGATAAGTACCCATGGGGTAATAAGAGATTCTTTGATGGTGGCAAGGAAGATGAATGAACCACAGACGAGGAGTTTGTCAACGAAGGGGTCGGCGATTCTGCCGAAGGTGGTCTCTTGTTTGAGGCGGCGTGCGAGGATACCGTCAAGCAAATCTGTAGCGGAGAAGATGATGAAAAGAGGAAGCGCGGTCTTTTGAGCCCAGAGATAATTTTGCTGGTCGTGGGCGTAAAGAGAGAAAAGAGCGAAAATAAGGATGGAGCCGAGGGCGCGGGCAATGGTGAGTGCGTTTGATACTGTCATTCGCATAGAGACTCCTCTTCATAATATTGTCGGGTCTCAGCGATTATATCATAACCATGCGTTTTGATGAAACAGACTTTTACAAATTCTCCTACAAATTCTCCGATTTGATGGCTTTTTCCTTTCTTTTGTGGTGGGGAAGGAACTATTTTGCAGACAGCATCAATTTGTGGAGCATCACGGTAGGTGCGAGCGAGGAGGAACTCTTTTGTGGCGAAGTCCACGAGAACGGTTTCTGTTCTGCCGACTAAGGTTTTGGTATAAGAGAACGCAATCTTTTTCTGAATCTGCATAATGGTTTGAAGCCGTTCTTCGATAAGAGTACGGGGTAGTTGCGGTAGTTTCGCCGCCAAGGTGGATGGCTCGGGGTAGTACGGGAACACACCAAGCCTCTCGAATCTTGCCTCTTCCACGAACTCTTTTAATTCTTTGAACTCATCTTCGGTTTCGGTGGGAAAACCGACAATGAGAGATGTGCGTATGACGATGTCGGGGATAGAATTACGCAAAAGAGTAATGGCTTTTCTGATCGCTTTTGAAGAGCCTTCTCTTCTCATCAGTCTGAGGATGCGGTTGTTTATATGCTGTACAGGAAGGTCGATATATTTGACGATTTTTTTCTCTGTTGCAAGAACTTCTACCAGTTTGGAAGTTATCTTCGCAGGATGGGTGTACATCAATCGTATCCATTGAAAAGATGTGTTTCTTGCAAGTTGTTTGAGGAGGAAAGCGAGATCTTCCTTTGTATCAGGCGAGTGGTATGCTGTTGTGTCTTGTGCGATGATTATGAGTTCTTTCGCCCCGCAGGCTGCAAGAAGTTCAGCCTCTGCAAGAATGTCAGAAGCCGGTTTCGGTCGATGCCTGCCGCGAATGAAGGGGATTGTGCAGAAAGAGCAGTGGTTGGAACAGCCGTCTGAGATTCGGATGTAACTGTAGTGAGCAGGAGAAAGAATCAGGCGGCTTGAATCATCCGGAGAACTATTTATTGCCTGAATCTCCTGCGGAGACGGGGAAAGATGTTTCTCGCATAGTGTTTCAAGGAGAGAAGGAGCATCTGGGTATTGAGGAGGTGTAAGGAAAAGGTCAACATTTGCAGGGAGTTCTCTCGGGGTTTTTCTTAAGTAAAGAGGGAGACAGCCGGCGAGGACGAGGAATTTGAATACCCCTTTTTGTTTGAGATGGATGAGTCGTTCGAGATGGTGGAATGCTTCCGCGCGGGCGGGTGGGATGAATGCACAGGTGTTGAGAATGACGACGAGAGAGTTCTCGAGGTTTTGAGAATAACGCCAGTTTGCACTCGTAAGGGTACCGGCAAGAGTTTCTGAATCGACGAGGTTTTTGGGACAGCCAAGCGTAAGGATGGTGAAGGTTTTATTTCTATGGTTTGCCTGCTTGCTGTGAGGCACTTAACCTTGCCTCCCATTCCTCTTGAGTTATAAGGACATCTCTTGAGCGTGCGCCGCCTTTTTCCGGTCCTACGATTCCTGCTGCTTCCATTTGGTCCATAATTTTTGCAGCGCGTTCATAGCCGACGCCCAGGTCGCGCTGTATCCTCGATATGGAGCCTCGTTTGAGTTTTAAGACAATCTCGACCGCCTTCTCGAAGAGTTCGTCTCGCTCCCCGACAGTGTCGAGTGTGCGTTTATGCACTTTTGTTTCCGAACCTGTTTCATCCAATGCAGGAGGTGTCACAGTTTGCCTCTTGCTGAAGTCAAGCAGTTCTAAACGGTACTTCGGTTTGCGCTGTTTTTTGACGAAGTTGAGGATACGCTCTCTTTCTCCTTCTGAGATAAGCACACCCTGTGCTCGGCGGAGTTCAACAGAGTCTGCGGAGCGGAAGAACATATCACCTCTGCCGAGGAGTTTGTCCGCGCCAGGCGTATCCAATATGGTGCGCGAGTCGATGGCTGACGGCACATAGAAGGCGATTCGAGCAGGCAAATTTGCTTTGACCAATCCTTTCACGACATCTACAGAGGGGCGCTGGGTTGAGAGAACAAGATGGATTCCAACAGCACGGGCTTTCTGGGCGATTCTCTGG